>CAIRRW010000371.1 GCA_903881065.1 uncultured Bacteroidota bacterium | reverse complement strand
GATGAACGATTGCTCGATTTCATTAAAAACAAGTGCGATAATAATCATTCTTCTACTATTGCCATTACGCACGAACAAATAGCAAATGAAATGGGAACGGCTCGTGTAGTTGTTTCTCGTCTGCTAAAACAAATGGAAACAGAAGGCTTAATACAACTCGGCAGAAATAAAATTACCCTTATGTAACTAATGTTACTGTATGTACAATTAATATAGCTGAACTTTGTGCTAAATTAATTTATAAACTTAAAATTTAAACTATGAAAAAGAACATGGGTACTGCCGACAAGATTGTAAGAATACTTGTAGCACTAGTAATTGCAGGATTATATTTTGCAAACATTATTTCAGGAACTATAGCAATTGTATTATTAGCACTTGCCGCCATTTTTATCCTTACTAGTTTTATTAGTTTCTGTCCGTTATATTTTCCTTTTGGTATTTCAACAAGAAAAAAAGAAGATAAATAAAGTATGTCTACATCCGGTTCATTTCTTAGTTCTGAATTCTGGGATAATCAATATAAAGCATCAACAACAGGTTGGGATATGGGCGAAGTATCACCGCCTTTGAAGAAATATATTGACCAGTTGAGGGATAAAAATATTCGCATTCTTATTCCTGGATGCGGCAATACGTATGAGGCTGAATATTTGTTGGAAAAGGGATTTACAAATGTTACGGTTGTAGATATTGCGCCGACACTTATCAATAAATTAAAAGAAAAGTTTAAAAACAATCCACATATCACTATTTTATTAGCTGACTTTTTTGAACTTAAGGGTGAATATAATTTGATACTTGAACAAACTTTTTTCTGTGCCCTGAACCCTGAATTAAGAAATGCATATTGCAATAAGACTCATTCGTTATTAGCTAAAAATGGGAAGTTGGCAGGAGTATTATTCAATAAAATATTTGAAAAGGACGGACCTCCTTTTGGCGGAACCAAAGAAAGTTATGAATTATTATTTAAAAATAAGTTTGAATTCGTTGTTTTCGAAAACTGCTATAACTCGCATCCTAAAAGACAGGACTCGGAACTATTTATTATTCTGAAACGAAAATAAATTATATTGTGTAACAAAAGTTGCTGTGGAGAATATTTTAATGCTGTAATTTTGTACTCGGAAATTAATACTGGTAAATCATTCTAAATAAGATGAATATTATTCTTAAACATAAATTTACTTTGGCTGGAATTGCGGTTGGTGCTGTTGGCGGCTTTCTTTATTATTATTATATAGGTTGTGCAAGTGGAACATGTGCCATCACTTCCAAACCCATAAACAGTACAATATATGGTGCTTTTATGGGAGGATTATTATTCAGCATAATTAAAAAAGATAACACGAAACAAGATGAAAACAGAAGAGATATTGGTAGCTAATGTAGAGTGTAACAGTTGTGCGCGCACGATTATAAGTGTACTATCTGCCATTAAAGGAATTACTAAAGTAGATGTGAGTGTGGAGAAAGGACAGGTAAAGGTTTCATACAAAGACATCGAAAGGAAAAGTATCACCGAGGCATTGAATTCAATTGGCTACCCTGAAATAAGTAAAACAAATACATCAGTATAAAAACAATAAATTACATAAAATGAAAGTAGAAGAATTAATCAAAGAAAAAAAAGCAACAATTGTTGATGTGCGTACACCCGGCGAATTTATGGGTGGCAACGTGGCAGGATCTATCAATATTCCTTTGCAGGAATTAAACAGTAGAATGGATGAAATAAAAAAATTAAAAACACCATTGGTACTTTGTTGTGCTTCAGGTGGGCGCAGCGGAATGGCTGCTCAGGTACTTACACAGGCAAACATTGAATGTTATAATGGAGGCTCGTGGTTAGATGTAAATTATTATCAATCTCAAACAAATTAAAAATGATACAAGCAATTAAAAACATTTTAGGATTAGGTGCAAAAGTTGATTTAGCACAATTAGTAAAAGAGGGTGCAATAATAGTAGATGTGCGCTCGAAAGGTGAATATGCAGGCGGTAATATTAAAGGTTCAATCAACATTCCGGTTGACCAATTGCCTAATAACCTTGCTAAATTGAAAGACAAAAACAAAACAATTATTACTTGCTGTGCTTCGGGAATGCGGAGTGCATCAGCAAAAAGTATTTTAAAATCAAACGGATATACTAGTGTTCACAATGGTGGTGGCTGGATGAGTTTGCAAAATAAAATAAGATGATTAAACAAACTTTGTTTACCGGCTGGCATCTTATGCGCTGGTTACGACTGATATTAGGAGTTTTTATTGCAATACAGGCTATTGAGAATCACGATACCCTTTCTGGATTTATTGCTGCATTCTTTCTGTATCAGGCGGTTACAAATACCGGTTGTTGTGGCGTAAATAACTGTGCGGTACCAACTAAAGCAAATGAAAAGCAGGAAATAGAGGATGTTGCATTTGAAGAAATTAAAATAAAGAAATAATAGATTCAAAATGGCTAACTTTTCTGAAATAATAAAAAGCAGTACTCCTACATTGGTTGATTTTTCAGCTGAATGGTGTGGACCATGTAAAATGATGAAACCTATACTGGATGAACTAAAATCCAAGATTGGAGATAATGCTACGATACTTAAAATAGATGTAGATAAAAATCCAAACGCATCAAATGCCTATAGTATACAAAGTGTACCAACCTTGATATTATTTAAGAATGGAGAAATTAAGTGGCGACAGGCGGGTGTGGTTCAGGCGGAACAATTGAAATCTATTATACAATCTTTTTCGAAGTAGGATTAAAATTATTTATTCAACAATAATCTTCTTGTTCAGTATATTTTTATTGTAATCGATTATTT
>CAIRRW010000370.1 GCA_903881065.1 uncultured Bacteroidota bacterium | reverse complement strand
TCCGATTATTTTATCTTCTTCTCTTGCAATAATGCGAATGCATTTATTCTTCTGAAAAGGGTGTTCATAGAAGTTATCAATCAATTTCTCGAAGTCTTCTTTCTTTACACCATATTGCATATTAAATAAATTTGCAACTTGAGGCTTCATCCACTCCTCATATAATTCAATTTCCATCACGTTAATAATTTTGGTAAATTTCGCAATTAAAATTAATATATAAACATAAATGACATTTTTAGTGCTATATGAGGAGTTGGCTGCTTACTTTGTAAAATGCATTTCTGTTTTTGCCGAGCAACATAATTATGAAGTTCATATCATAAGAAAGGAAATAAATACTGAAGCTCCGTTTAATTTGAATTTAAAGGGAATCAAGACATATAACCGTTCTGATTATTCTGATGAAGAATTAATTCAACTGGTAAATAAAATTAATCCTGATGCTATTTTATCAGGCGGATGGGCAAGTAAAATTTATTTGAAAATAGTTTCTGAAAGAAAGGAAAATGTTCCTGCCGTGTTAGGTTTTGATACAAAATGGAATGGCAGCTGGCGACAATTATTAGGAAGTACTGTTGCACGGTTTCGCATCACCAGTAAGTTTGACAGCTGTTTTGTTCCCGGTGACGAACAAAAAAAACTTGCTTTAAAAATCGGTTTTAAACCAAACCAAATAACTAACGGAGCTTATTGCTGCGATTTTGATTTGTTCCACAATCAATTTCTTGCTAATAAGGAACAAAAGAAAAAGCAATTTCCACATCGGTTTATTTATGTGGGAAGATATGTGGAACATAAGGGAATAAAGGATTTGTGGCGTGCTTTTATCGAACTTCAAAACGAAGAATCCAATGATTGGGAACTATGGTGTCTCGGTACCGGAGATGTTCCTCCGGTAAATCATCCGAAGATAAAACACTTCGGTTTTGTTCAGCCTGAAGATTTACATAAATATATTTCCGACACCGGCGTTTTTGTGTTACCAAGTCATTTCGAACCCTGGGGTGTGGTAGTGCATGAATTTGCTGCTGCAGGGTTTCCAATTATATGTACGGATGAGGTGGGTGCGCGAACAGCATTTGTTGAAAACAATAACAATGGTTATATTTACAATTCAGGAGATATAAATCAGTTGAAGAATGTTTTGAAAAAAATGATGAACCATACCAACAAAGAATTATTTACTATGGGTAAAAACAGCGTTACGAAAGCAAAACAGAACACACCTGAAATATGGGCCAATAAACTTTTTACATTAATTAATAAACAATAATCATTAATAAATAATCAATATACAGTGTGTGGAATTAACGGAATTCTTGGTATTAAAGATGTAAATGTCGCCAGACAAAAAGTGGATGCAATGAATAATTCATTGCGTCATCGCGGACCGGATGATGAAGGAACTTATGTGATTGAAAATGTTGCATTAGGTCACAGACGGCTATCTATCATTGACCTTTCGGCTGCAGGTCATCAACCGATGAAATCCTATGACGAACGATATCAAGTTGTTTACAACGGAGAATTATATAATTATAAAGAACTAAAGTTCGAACTTACACGTGTTATTTCCGGCTCAAAAGACAAGGCATATTTATTTCAAACCAACACGGATACAGAAGTTATTATCGCTGCTTATTCGCGCTGGGGAACCGATTGCGTAAGTCATTTCAACGGCATGTTTGCTTTTGCCATTTGGGATAATCAAACCAGAGAATTGTTTATTGCCCGCGACAGGCTTGGCATCAAGCCATTGTATTATTCCTATTCAAATAATGTGCTCGTGTTTTCATCCGAAATACGTTCGTTATTATCAAGCCAGTTAATTCCGAAGAAACTCGATGAAAATAGTTTGAGTGATTACCTGCGCTATCAAACGGTACATGCGCCCAACACAATAGTAAAAGGTGTGAAAATGCTGATGCCCGGGCATTATATAAAAGCTAACACCGACAAAGTTACCATACATAATTACTGGAGCCTTACCGGAAATATCAGCAATGCATCAGCAGGGAAATCATATGACGAAGTTTGCAAGGAAGTAAATAATCTGCTTACAAAATCAGTGGAACGCCGCTTGATTGCTGATGTTCCTTTCGGAGCATTCCTTTCGGGCGGAATAGATTCCAGCGCTATTGTAGGATTGATGAGCAAAGTTTCTTCCGAAAAAGTTAAGACATTTTCTGTTGTATTTGATGAGTCTGAATTTTCTGAAGCCAAGTATGCACAGCTTATTGCAAAGAAATTTAATACCGACCATCACGAAATAAAATTAAGTCCTGCTGATTTTCTTGAGCAGTTGCCCAATGCATTAAAGGCGATGGATCACCCTAGCGGCGACGGTCCGAATACGTATGTGGTTTCAAAAGTTACCAAGGAAGCTGGTATCACTATGGCATTATCAGGTTTGGGAGGCGACGAATTATTTGCAGGATACGATGTTTTTAAACGCACGCTCGAACTCAACAATAAAAAGTGGCTCAATGCACTTCCTTTATTCATGCGTGGTGCAGGCGGAAGCATCCTCAAAACTGCAAAGCCCGGTATCGCTTCCGATAAAGTGGCTGAATTTATCAAGCAAGCCAAGCTCAACTTCAATAGCTATTATCCCCTGTCGCGGCAGGTATTGATGGATGATCAGATACTTGGGTTAATTGATAATGGGCAATTGACAATGGACAATGGAAGGTTGAACCCGAATAGTGTAGCCGAAATAATTGAGCAAAACAAATTATCAATTATCAATTCTCCATTATCAATTAATAGCCATCAATTATCAATTGTCACCATTGCCGAAATCTCCACCTATATGCAGAACGTATTGCTGCGCGATTCCGACCAGTTCAGTATGGCACATGCCCTCGAAGTCCGCGTGCCGTTTATCGATTACACCCTTGTGGAATATGTGCTTGGCATACCCGATAAATATAAAAGCGTTGCCTCACCCAAAAAGTTGCTCGTGGATGCACTGGGCGATATGTTGCCTCCCGAAATAGTGAACAGACCTAAAATGGGTTTCACTTTCCCCTGGAAACTATGGGTAAAAAACGAATTGAAATCCTTCTGCGAACAGAAAATGATTTCCTTATCCCGCCGTAAATTCTTCAACGAAAAAGGAGTAATGAATTTATGGAACGATTTCCTTGCCGACAATCCCCGCATCTCCTGGTCAAGAATATGGTATTTAGTAGTACTCGAAAACTGGCTGCAGGAAAACGGTATCGAAGAATGATTTTCTCGATGTGCTGATGTGTTGATTTCCGATGTGCTGATTAACTAATTGTTTCCTGTTTTTTATTTGGGCGAATATCGTTTCTGCATTCCCGAAAGTTCCTTCCTGCTTTACGCTGCAATCTTTTTATTCTTCTGAAAAAGAAGAATAAAAAGGATTTCCACT
>CAIRRW010000369.1 GCA_903881065.1 uncultured Bacteroidota bacterium | reverse complement strand
TTTTCATCTTAATGCTTTTTAATAAAAAGCATTAGTTTATATTTGCCGTCTGTAAGGATTTTAAATTCAGAATAAAGAGTAGATATGAATAAAATATTAGTTGCCAATCGTGGCGAGATAGCATTGCGGGTAATGCGCTCGTGCAGAGAGATGGGGATAAAAACAGTGGCTGTATATTCGGAAGCCGACCGTAATGCACCCTTTGTGAAATATGCTGATGAAGCGGTCTGCATTGGTCCTCCGCCTTCCAATAAATCTTATTTATTAGGAGATAAAATAATTGAGGTATGTAAAAACCTTAATGTGGATGGCATACATCCGGGTTATGGTTTCCTTTCGGAGAACGCCGGATTTGCAGCAGCAGTGAAGAAAGCAGGGATAACATTTATTGGTCCTTCGTCGGAGGCAATGAATATAATGGGAGATAAATTATCGGCGAAAGCAGCCGTTAAAAAATATAAAATACCAATGGTGCCGGGCTCCGCAGGTGCTATTACCAGTGTGAAAGAAGGAAAAGAAGTGGCATTGGCTACGGGCTTTCCAATACTTATAAAGGCAAGCGCAGGCGGTGGAGGCAAGGGGATGCGCATTGTCGAAAATATTGAAGAGTTTGAAGAACAGATGAAACTAGCTGTAAATGAAGCTACTTCTGCATTTGGCGACGGCTCTGTTTTTATTGAGCGATATGTGGCTGGTCCGCGACATATTGAAATTCAGATTTTAGGCGATACACATGGTAATATTGTTTATTTATTTGAACGCGAATGTTCTATTCAACGCCGCCACCAGAAGGTGATTGAAGAAGCTCCTTCTTCAGTGCTTACTCCCGAAATACGGAAGGCGATGGGCGAATGTGCCGTTAATGTTGGTAAAGCATGTGATTATGTAGGCGCCGGAACCGTTGAGTTTCTGCTGGATGAGAATAAGAATTTTTATTTCCTCGAGATGAATACACGGTTACAGGTGGAGCATCCGGTAACGGAAATGATTACCGGCATTGACTTGGTGAAGGAGCAGATAAAAGTAGCAAGAGGAGAAAAACTTTCGTTTACACAAAGTGATTTGAAAATACATGGACATAGCGTGGAAGTTCGCGTGTATGCTGAAGATCCAACGAACAACTTTCTGCCTGATATTGGAAAACTTGTGACGTATCAACGTCCTCAAGGTTTGGGAGTGCGCGTGGATGATGGTTTTGAAGAAGGAATGGATATTCCTATTTATTACGACCCGATGATTTCAAAACTTATTTCATTCGGTAAAGACCGTGAAGAAGCTATAAACAGAATGATTCGTGCTATAGATGATTATAAAATAATAGGAGTAGAGACTACTTTGCCTTTCTGTAAATTTGTATTAAAACATGAAGCATTTACTTCCGGTAATTTCGATACGCATTTTATCAATCATTATTTTAAACCCGAAATGCTTGCCGTTGAAAATGAAGATGAAGCATTGATAGCTGCTTTATTCGTTGCAAAAATGATGAATGAAAACAAAGCGGCTACTTTATCCGCTATAAAAAATGAAACCGGAGAAGTATCAAATTGGAAAGCGAACAGACTTAAGTAGAAGTTAAAACTTATATCCAAGCAATAAAAAATAACTTCTGCTTGGTATTTTAACTATTGAATTTGGGGCGAATCCTTTTGTTTTTTCATAACGAAACTCAGCACTAAACTTTCGGTAAAAAACACCTGCTCCTACCGAATATCCATTTTCATATTTTAGTATTTTATCTACTATATCAATTTGATAAGTATTGCTAGAATATGGAATAGTATTAGTTACGGTTTCTTTATCATAATACTTTAATAAATAGGAGTTAATCATACCTGCGTTAATAAAAGGTTTTATGTTTCTCCCTGGATACTCGTACCTCGCCATCGATGCTAATTTTCCATATGTAAGATCAATGTTAAACTGTTTATTAAGGTCGCTATTAATACCTGACGAATCAATAGAACCAGTCGTTTTGTTTCTTACGTAGGCAAATTCATTATAAAATGACCAACTCCTTCTATTTCGAGATAGAACCAAATTAAATGCAATTCCAAAGGTGATATTATACGATGGTTTTAGTTTTGTATTACCATAATAGAACGATGGGGTAGGGGCTTGCAAAAAAGTATTAATCATCGAACCTCCGGCAATAACAATGGTTTCAAACAATGCTTCTTCTTTCTTTTTTATGAAAGAGGGTTTACTGTTTTTACATTCATAATACTTTTTAAATAGTTTTATAAATTCCGTTTGCTCATATTTTAAATCACTTATAGTTGCTGAAATACCTGTGCAATCGCCCATGTTTATTATTAGCTGTTGCCTGTATTTATCTGATTCCACACTATAATATCCAGTTGTGCCAACTGAAATATCAGAATTAGTAATTAAATATTTATTATGAATAAGCTCAACAGTGCTATCGTTTTCAATAAAAAAATGTTCTTTGCCGAATCTGTCTTTTAAATAGTATAAACTTGGTTTGCCAACAATAGTTGCAGATAGAAATACAGTATCCTTTTTCATAACAGGATTTTTGTTGTAAGTTAGGTCATCTAAATTGTTTGGTGAGATATCTAAATTTACAATTCTGCTCAAATAATATTCGCCTTCAACTAAAAAGGATTTTATTTGAAGTGGTTTATATTTTACACTTTTTGAATCACCTGTTTTCTTAAACTCAATTGTCAAAGGGTTTCTTCCTGAATTAGAATAATTGATTAGCCCCAGTAACGTATCGTTATTGTTCGTTACAATACTTCCTTTTACTAAATTGTTTTGAGCAAACAGATGGATATTTGCTGCGAATATCATGAGGGCAATTATAATATTTTTCATTTTTCGTTTTGCCATTTTTATTGATTTGAAAAATAGTTTATTCTCTCAATCCTTTAACCACAAGTAATCCGCCTGATAAAATTAATAGGGCAGAGGCACCAAAAGCCGCACCTGGAAAATATACTGGGGCAGTATCTTTGGTAAAAAAGTAAAATAGATTAGTCATTATCAATGGGGAAAGAATGGTGGCAACACTGCTAAGTGCAGTCATCATGCCTTGTAATTCACCCTGTTCGGTTGCTGAAACACGTCCCGAAATAATTCCCTGAATTGCTGGTGGAGCAATACCTCCAAGTGAATAGATAAAAATATAAACATACATCATCCACGATTGTGTGGCAAAAGCAAACAGTGCAAAGCCAATAAAATTAAGTGATAAGCCTATGAATACTGCTTTATTTGTTCCAAATGTTTTTTGAGACCACTTGATTAATCCTCCCTGAACAATAGAAACCATGATTCCTACAAATGCAAGAGAATAGCCAATTTCTCTATCTGTCCACGTGAACATAAATTTGGTATAGAATGGCCAGATAGCCGGTAGTACCTGTCCGGCAAGGTAAAGCAGAAACATGCCGATTACTAGTGTGCGAATATGTTTGCTTTTCCGGAGCTGAACAAAAGCGCCGAATGGGTTAGCACGCTTGATATTAAAAGGTCGTCTGTTTTCTTGCTTCAATGACTCAGGTAAAATAAAATAGCCGTAAAGCCAATTGATTAAAGAGAAACATGCAGCAGCAACAAATGGCGCACGTATGCTTATTCCGCTAAAAAGACCACCTAATACAGGTCCTATAATAAAACCTAATCCAAATGCAGCACCCATCTTTCCAAAGTTTTGTGCTCTTTTTTCAGGTGCACTTACATCAGCAATATATGCAAAAGCGGTGGTAAAACTAGCTCCACAGATTCCTGCAATTACTCTTCCAATAAACAACAAAGGCAATGTGTTGGCGAATGTTAGGAAAATATAATCGCAACCTAAACCAAATAAAGAAAGAAGCAAAACGGGACGTCTCCCGTAACGATCGGATAATCCGCCAAGAACAGGGGAAAAGATGAATTGCATAATGGCATAGGTTGCCATCATATATCCGCTGTATGTTGTAGCTTGATTTACGTTAACATGACTTACAGAAGTAACTAGGCTTGCAATAACAGGAACTATAATACCGATGCCTATACAGTCAAGTAAAACAGTAATAAAAATAAAGAGGATGGGGTTTCTCGTTTTTTTCATAAGTAGACAAATGTAATAATTTTGTCAAACAGAAAGGGCACTCAAAAATTTAATTACCCATCGGTCCCATATTTTCTTCCTCACTTCTACGTTCCTGCCTGAATTCCATTTTTCCGAATTTGTAAGTAAGGTTGATACCGACGGAACGCAGTGGTAATTGGCGTTCGGTATATAAGGTGAAATTACTTCCATCCAATTCAGTTTTTTGATTAAGATATTTTGTGAATGGATTTGTTGTTGTAACAGCCACACTGAATTTTTTATTGAAGAACTGCTTACGAACAGCAAAGCTGTAAATGGTAAATGAAGGCACCTTGCCTTGCACATTAGTTCGTGGAGAATTGAAATTCCCAAAAGCTTCAATTATTAAAGTACTCAAAACTTCATAAGTAGCATTCATGTTTATTCGGTAATTAAAACCTTGAGTGTTGCTTCCTGCAAGGTTTCCGTTAGTTATGTAACGCTGAAACAACGAAACATTACCTCGAACATTTATTTTTGATGTAATAGGTACAGAACCATAAATGTTGATCCCGAAATTATCTTCTCTTCCCACATTTTCTCGGGTAGTAACTGCTACATTGTGATAAGTACTATCTCCTATTAGATAGTTAGGATAGTACGTCACAAAGGACTGGATGTCGTCTTTATTTCCTCTCCAGAAGAAAACAATATTAATATTCGAGCCTTTATTAAATCCTTTGGTATAGGTAAGTTCAATTTTATCGCCTATTTCAGGGCGAAGATTCGGATTGCCAGTTTGAACATTATATGGATCCACAGTATTTACAAATGGGTTTAGGTCATGATAATCGGGACGTTGAATGCGATGTGAATAGCCTATTTTAAAGGTTTGATTCTTTTCGAAAGTATGTGCAATAATCGCGGATGGCACCATTGTGTTATAAGGGTTGAATGTAATAACGCTTGAATTAGAAAAGTAGGCGTTTGATTCGGTGTATTCATCCCGATATCCAGCTTTTACATCAAGCCATTTAAAAAGTTTAAAAGTGGCGGAGATATATGCTGCATAGATATATCTGTTATGATTTATTGTTGTTGCAAGCGGTACATTTTCGTAGAATAAGTTGTCAGAAGTATTTAAAAAGTATTGCTGCGAATTACTGTTAACATTTTCTATCACAGATTTTAAACCTGTTTCAAGGATAACATCTTTTGGTAGTGGATGTGTGTAATTAAGTTCAATGTTAGTTTCCTTCTCTAAAACAGGGTTGTTGCCACGGTTTCCTGAGTAGGAAGTATCTGTATTTAAATAATTTTCTTTCTGCAAATAATAGCTATTATTTTGTCCGTATGATGAATTATATGAAAGTTCAAGCTCCTGTCCTTCCTTCTTGAACTTTCTTTTGTATGTGGCATTCCAATCGAAATTCAAATTGTGAAAATGATTTGAAGGGTTGATTACATCGCTATAGTTTGATAACATATTACCTCCTGCACCATTCACAATTGTTTGTCGCGTGCTGCTTCCATCCCCATCAAATCCAAAATAGTTACAACTTCCGGAAGCATTGAAATTATCTTTTGGTGAAATATCCCAGTCAAGCCCAAGCCCACCTTGACAGCCATATCTAGTAAAGTCACTGAAGCCATTCTGAAGAAAAGTAGAGGTTTGATTTACATCAGTATTTTGAGTAATTCTGTTCATGTCAGTTATACTGCGAGCAGTAAGTAGTTTGTTCCCGCTCACAAAAGCATTCACTCCAATTTTCCCCTTTCTCGCGTTGATATTGAATGATCCGCTTTGATTACGGGTACTTCCTGTGAGAGAAAGATTTCCATTGATACCTTGTGCGGTTACTTTTTTTAGAATAATATTGATGATTCCTCCTGTCCCTTCTGCATCGTATCGCGCACCTGGACTTGTAATTACTTCTATACTCTGTATCTGATTTGCAGGAATGGCCTGCAATACGTCAGCTATATTGTTTCCAAAGAGCGTAGATGGTTTGCCATTAATCAAAAACCGTATGTTCGAATTTCCCTGCAGTTCCACATTTCCATCAACGTCGACAGATATCTGCGGAATCTTGCGAAGCATATCCGATGCCACTCCACCCTGGGAAGTAACATCTTTTTCGGCATTATATACCATCTTATCAATCTTGTTCTCAATCAATCCTTTCTCAGCTATTACTTCGACTTCCTTTAGTTTCGCTGTAGAGCTAATCAATTTTAAATCGCCGATAATAACCTTTGGGTTCTCCTTTCCAATTATGATATTAGTTTTTGTTCCGGTTTTATACCCAATAAAATATACCTGCATTTTATAGGTTCCATCCTGTATACCGGTAAGTTCAAAAAGTCCTTTGTCATTGGTGGTGGCTCCGTTTACTACTTTATCATCAGCTTGAGTTAATAAACTTATTGAAGCATATTCGATTGGTTGGTGAGTAATCGAATCTACTATTCTGCCATTGATATTGCCAGGTGCTATGAAATCAGGTCGCTGTGCGTTGATAGATAAAGAGAAAATAACTGATATAGTAATTATCAGAATGTTTTTTAGGCAAGCAGAGTTATTTTTAAATAGTATTAAGGACATTAGAATTTTAATTTACGAATGTTGGTAAAAGTATTGATAAAAATTGAGGCCGATATGGGTTTAATATTAAAGAATGTGAAATATGAGATGAAAGTAAATTCTTCGTCAATTAAACCAGGGTAAACAAGTACTAAATAAGAAAATTCAGTTTAATTGGGTTTTAATAACTGCTAGAGATTTTCTTGCTATTATTAATAAAAAATGAATTGAAGTAATTTTTAACTTGCTTGTTCTTTCCAAAATGCATAGTAGTTGAACCATTGCTCTGGATAGCGATAAACCATTTTTTCAAACTCTGAAATGTATTTTTCTAATAATTCTTTTACAGCTGCATTGGTTTGTTCCTCTGTTCTTGTGCGCTTTACCTCTATAGGGTCGGTGGCAAAGAAATGATAATGTGTGTTAGTTTCTTTTACTGCAAACACAACAGAAATTGGAACACCAAACTTAGCTGCCATAATAAAAGGGCCTGCTGGGAAAATGGCAGTTTTGCCAAGAAATTTAGCTTCTGTAGTTATAGCTTTTTCACGAAATCGGTCACCATGCATTACAACCAATTCGTTATTGCTAAAAGCATTATGTAGTTCAATTAAATGCCCCATTTCCCCGTCTTTTATAGCTATGATTTTTACATTCTTTTTCTTCTCAACCTTCTCCAAATATTCTTTCAAATTTGCCCGTTCATTTTCATACATCAGGATATTAAATGTAGTTTCTAGTCGGTTGAGTAATTGGCCTGCTATTTCCCAGTTTCCTATATGAGCACTTACTAATATGCCTCCTTTACCCATTGCTGCGATCTTATCAAGATTTTTACCTCCCTCGTGGTTAATTGTGAATTTGGTTTTTACTCCAGCAAGTAATGCGACTTTATCTAAAATCGTTTGTCCGAAAATATAATAGTTTTTATATATTTTTAAGTAGGAAGTGGTACGTTTGTATTTTAATACATCGTGAAAAAAGAAGTAGATATTTTTATTCGATTTACGGGCAAACAGGAAATAATAAACGGCTACAAACCTTAATACTATGTATGCAAGTTTTAGCCCTAAATGATTAAGAATAAAAACGAATATTTTATGCCCTAGAACAGTTCCTCTGGATTTCCCTTCCCACTTGGCAGACATTTAATGAAAATAAATGGGGATATTAAACAGAAGCTTTTTTTTCTTCAACTTTGCGATTAACATAATCATAAAAATTTTGAAAAGTCTGGATATCAATAAAATCTTCCGCAACTACTTTAAAACCGAAATTACTTTCAATTATTACAACTAAATCAACATAATCCAAACTATCTAATTCAAGTGTTTCGCGTAAATTAGCATAAGGTTGAATCTTCGCAGCATCAACTTCAAATTCCTCAACTAAAAACTCATTGATCTTTCCTATGATTTCTTCGTGTGTCATTTTTTATTTTGGTTATTGGTTTTGTTTATTTAATCTTCTTTATTATCAAGGATGAATTTGTGCCTCCAAACCCGAAGGAATTCGACAAAAATACATCAATATTCTTCTCTGTAGTTTTATTAATAATATTTAATTTTGAGGAGGCCTCATCTCCCTCTTCAAAGTTAATGTTTGGAGCTACAAAACTATTCTGCATCATTAAAGTAGAATAAACTATTTCGCTTGCGCCTGCCATCCAGCATTCGTGTCCTGTCATCGACTTAGTAGAACTTACCATTGTATTGCAACCAGAAAAAACGGAATCTATTGCCTGTGCTTCAGTATAATCACCTCCTGGTGTCGAAGTAGCGTGAGCATTAATATAATCTACTTCTTTAGGTTTGATATTTGCATCATTTAAAGCCATGTTAAGAGAACGTATTTGTCCATCAACATTAGAATTAGAAATATGTTCGCCATTAGATGAAAATCCGTAACCTACTACTTCGGCGAGAATCGGAGCACCACGTTCAATAGCACTTTCATAACTTTCCAGAATTAATGTTGCTGCACCACCACTGGGAATAAGTCCATCGCGGCTTTTGTCAAATGGACGGGAAGCCTTTTTGGGCTCGCTTTCTCTAATAGAAAAGGCGCTCAATCCATCAAAACTTCCAAAAGCAAAAGGATTTACCTCCTGCGCTCCTCCACAAATAATATGTTTTTGCAATCCCCATTTAATCATCAAATACCCTAGTCCAATTGAATGCGACCCTGAAGCACAAGCAGCACTTATAGTGAAATTTATTCCCTTCAGTTTAAAAATCGTGGAAAGATTCATTGTAACTGTACAATTCATAGATTGGAAAATGGATCCTGATCCTAATAAGGTAGTGTCTTTTTTTAATCGAATTGTATCAATAGCTTCACTAACCGCTTTTGCTGAACTATCATTTCCATATAAAATACCAACCTCATTTTTTTCTACCCAATCCATCTCCATTTTTGCGTTTTTCATAGCTTCTAATGTAGCCATATATGCATATTCTGCTTCTTCTGACAAACCGATTCTTGCCCTTCTATCAAGAATTCCTTTCAATTGTGGTTTCTCAACAATACCTGTTAAACCTGAACGGTACCCCCAAAGCTTCCGTTCAGCATCCATCCCAATACCTGATTTGCCATTATATAAGGATTCCTTTACCTCATCAAGGTTATTCCCAAGGCAACTCCAAATTCCCATTCCTGTTATTACTACTCTATTGTTCATTCTTGATTAACTTAAAGATGACAAATATAAAATTAATTTTCAAAGTGCAAATCTGATTTCGTTTTCAGATTTTTGTGTTACAGATAACACAAATTACTAATGGTTGAAACAAATATTGAATTATTAGTTAACTATATAGCCCCCCATTTACCGATAAAACTTGCCCTGTAATATAAGATGCTTTCTCAGATGCCAAGAAACCTACCGCTTCTGCAACCTCTTCAGATGTTCCGAAGCGTGCCATGGGTATTAATTGTTTAAAGTCCTTCTCGTTAAATCCTTCCGTCATATCAGTTTTTATGAATCCAGGAGCAACCGCATTTACTGTAATTCCTCTTCTCCCTACTTCTTGTGATAAGGCTTTAGTTGCGCCAATAACACCAGCTTTGGAGGCGGAATAATTTGTCTGACCAGGTAAGCCTTTTAGGCCTGATAATGAGACTACATTTACAATACGACCATATTTCTTAACTAGCATGCCTTTTACAATTAATCGTGTAACATTAAAAAATCCGCCAAGATTAACATTCAATACCGAGTTCCATTCTTCATTACTCATCCACATAAGTAACTGATCTTTTTTTATGCCCGCGTTATTTACCAATATTTCAATACTCTTATCTGCATTTTTTTCAAGCCATACACCTAATGTAGCTTCCACTTCTGCTTGATCTCCTACATTAAATTTCATTATTTCTCCATCACTACCTTTTTCTCGTACAGATAAAAGCGTTTTTTCTGCTTCATCTGCTTTTGATGCGTAATTAATTATAATATAATACCCCATTTCTGCCAGTTTCACACATATTGCGCGACCTATTCCTCTTGAGCCTCCTGTTACTAGTGCGTATTTCATTTTTAAATAATATTTGGATTGTTTTCCTGTAAGTATATTTTTATTTTCTCTAAATCTTTATATAAAATACTGTCATTTTCAAATCGTTCTTTAATAAAGCGTATCTGTTTATATAAATTCTGAGAGGTAGTTGATAATTTCCTCTCATAATTTAATGCATCAATTGCTTGAACAATACTTAACAACTCAATTGCTAATATCTGATATGTATTTTCAATAACCTTACTAGTGATAAGGGCAGCATTAGTTCCCATAGAAACTACATCCTGATTATCGTTATTGTTCGGTATACTGTGAATATACATTGGGTTTGAAAGCATTTGGTTTTCTGCAGTAGTCGACGTTGCTGTAAATTGAGCAGCTTGCATCCCAAGATTTAAACCAAGTTTCCCAAGATTCACAAACGGTGGAAGTTTTCCATTTAATTTGTCATTCATTAAGAAGTTAATTTGCCTTTCTGCGAGCATAGATAGTTTTGTAATTGCAATCTTTAACTTGTCCATTTCCAATGCTACATAATCTCCATGGAAATTCCCGCCATGAAAAACATTATTATTTTCTTTATCGATAATCGGGTTGTCATTTACACTATTCACTTCGTTTTGAATAACCGTTTGAGTGTAATTTATAGTATCCCATACTGGTCCTAATATTTGAGGCACGCAACGAATAGAATAATATTCCTGAACCTTATCTTTAAATACTTCAACTGCAGTTGTATCTTTATTGAAAAGATGTTCCTCCCTTTTGCGAATAAGTTTACTGTCTTTCATCGATTTATCCATTGCATTAGCAATGTTCCGCTGACCAACATGAGGTTTCACTTTATTCAGTTCTTTGGAGAAGTGGTCACTATATGATTCAACCAATTCAATTATCATCATTGATGCTGATAGGCTCCAGTTAACTATATTTTTAGCTTGAGAAAGATTAACCATCGAAATGCCAGTCATAATACTAGTACCGTTAATTAATGCCAATCCTTCGCGTAAATGTATTTTGATAGGTTTTAATCCTAATTCTCTAAATACATCAGCAGTGGCTCTTAATTCGCCTTTGAAAGTTACTTCACCTTCTCCTATTAGATTTAGTGCAAGGTGCGCTAATTGTACCAAATCTCCACTTGCGCCAACACCTCCGTGTTCAAATATTTGAGGATAAACATCCTTGTTTATTAGGTCTTTCAATAAAATTACGACTTCAGGGTGAACACCTGAAAAGCCTTGCATAAGCGAATTTAATCTGCAAATCATTGCCGACTTTACTTCAATGTCAGGTAATCGTTTTCCTGCACCAGCACAATGACTTCGTATTAAATTATATTGTAAATCAATTTGGTTTTCATTACTAATTTTATATTGAGCCATCGGTCCAAAACCAGTATTAATACCATAAATAAGTTTGTCTTTGGAGAATACTTTCAGGAATTCATGGCTTTCTTTTACTTTATTAAGTGCTTTTTCATCTAAATCTATTTTCTCTCTTGAAAATAAAATACTCTTAAAATCTTCAATCGTTAATTCTTTTGTTCCAATATAAATCATTTCAAACTTTCTTTCTATCCTGTAATTTCTAACTTTCGTCGCTTAACTTTTTAATGGGGTACAAAAATAAACCTTTATTGATGATATCCAAAGTTTTGATTGTTTTGTTAATAAAGATAAATGATTATTGTCATACATGGATTTCCATCGATATATTTCAACTATTTTTGCCCACCTTAAATTGAAAATTCAAAATCACATAAAAAATGAATGGAATAAATAAAAATTGTGCTGTTATCGGTTCAGGTGTAGCAGGTATGGCTGCTGCTATACGTATGCAAAATAAAGGTTACAAAGTAACTGTATTCGAGGCAAATGATTTTGCAGGAGGGAAATTATCAGAAGAAATCTGTAAAGGTTACCGCTTTGATTTCGGTCCATCAGTATTTACATTACCCTTTCTTGTTGATGAATTATTTATTCTTTCTGGTAAAAACCCTCGCGATTATTTTAATTACATACATCTTAATCCTGTATTTCGATTCTTTTTCGAAGATGGCACAGTGCTCGATTCACCGCATGGGAAGAAGGAATATGCCAAATACATGGCATCTAAAACATCAGATAGCGAGCAAGCCATCATAAAATATCTCGAACAAACCGAAATGATTTATAACCTTACTGGAGAATTGTTCTTGATGAATTCCTTACATAAAGCGAAAAATTATTTTACAAGAGCAGTAGCAAAAGGGTTAATAAATTTTGCTAAAATAGGCGCTTTCAATACAATGAATTCAGCGAATGAAAAAGCCTTTACAGATAAAAAGATGATTCAGATGTTTAACAGGTACGCTACTTATAACGGCTCAAGCCCTTATGTGGCACCTGCTACATTAAATGTAATTCCTTATGTTGAAATTGAACAAGGTGCCTATTATCCTGTTGGAGGAATTTACAGTATTACAGAATCTCTCGTTAAATTAGCAAAGGAAATTGGAGTAACATTCAAATTGTCCACTCCTGTTAAAGAAATTACTGTTGAAAACAAGAAGATAAAAGGGGTAATTACTAAGGACGGATTTCAGGCATTTGATGTTGTAATCAGTAATGCAGATATTTTCAACACCTATAAAAATTTATTGCCTAATGCAAGAAAACCTAAGAAAACATTAAGTCAGCCCAAGTCTTCATCTGGTATCATTTTTTATTGGGGAATAAAAAAACAGTTTAAAGAACTTCATCTGCACAACATTTTTTTCAGTGACAATTATCCCGAAGAATTCGATGCAGTAATCAATAAACAAACTATTTATCACGACCCAACAATTTACGTGAATGTTACTTCAAAAGTTACTTCAACTGATTCACCCGAAGGCTGTGAAAATTGGTTTACTTTTATGAATGTTCCTTATAATAGCGGTCAGGATTGGGATAAGCTTGTAAATGACATGAGGGATTATGTTATTAAAAAACTTAGCAGAATATTAAAAACAGATATTCGCCCACTTATAGAATGTGAATTACTTATGGATCCACGTATTATCGAACAGCGCACTTCATCAGCTTTTGGTGCGATATATGGCAATGCTTCCAACAATATGTTTGCAGCTTTCTTGCGTCACCCAAACTTCTCAAAAGACATAAAAAATCTATATTTTTGCGGAGGAAGTGTTCATCCTGGTCCGGGTATCCCACTTTGTTTGCTTTCTGCAAAAATAGCTACTGACCTAATCTAAGAATAATCTTCATACTGGAATCGAGATATAAGTTTTTAGGAGCAAAACTCCCACTTAACTTATTAATAAACTTCTTACACCTTTAACATTGTTCTCTTCGCGAACCACACTATTCTCTATGCGAACGACATTGTTTTCTTCGCGAACGACATTGTTATTATTCAACCTAAAGTTAATTGGACGTATTCCTCCATTGTACAAACAAATTTCAACTGTTTGCTAATGACATATTTCATAAAACGGCAAAGTTTCAATACGCTTCACCCGAAATATTTAGTAGTCTTTATTAATTATGATATTGATCAGTTATCACAAGTTTAATGTTATAAATTTGTAGAATACACTATTTTTAACTAATTTAGGCATCGAATTCAATTATATATAGTATTCACTTTATCCCTTCTTCTTATGGCAATAGTTAATCAAATACTCAAAACAAAAGGCAACGCTGTATGTAGTGTTTCACCTGAAAGCATGGTCATTGAAGCACTTCGTTTAATGTCCGAAAAAAATATCGGAGCCGTTATAGTTACCGAAAATGATAAATTAGTAGGTATTTTTTCTGAACGCGATTACGCCAGAAAAGTTGTACTTAAGGACAAATCCTCCGATTCTACTTGTATAAGTGAAATCATGACAGGTAATGTTTTTACTGTAAAAACAACAACTTCAATTGATGATTGCATGAAGATAATGACAGATAAAAATTTTCGACATTTACCTGTAGTAGATGATGGTAAATTGGTTGGAGTAATTTCTTTAGGCGATGCAGTTAGATTTGTAATTGAAGAACAAAAAAACACCATTAAGAATCTCGAGAACTATATTTCCGGATAAGTTTAAACTTGATTTTTTGAACAGAGTTATTAAAATGTTTACTAAAATATTTTTAATAACTCCGTTTTTGTTACCTGTTATTTTAAGGTTGAAAATCCAATGAACTTCTATAGTTATAATTTACTATATATTTGCATCAAATATATAACTCAACCCTAAATATTAATACCTCTTATTTATGAGAATAATTTTTATGGGCACGCCCGAATTTGCAGTCGCCTCTCTGGATATACTAATTAAGAATAAGTATAACATAGTTGCTGTAATTACAGCGCCGGATAGACCTGCAGGACGTGGTCAACAATTACAGCAATCTGAAGTAAAAAAGTATGCAATTGAAAAAGGTTTGAATATTCTTCAGCCTGAAAAATTAAAGGACGAAGTATTTTTAACTCAACTAAGAGGACTTAATGCCGATTTACAAATTGTTGTAGCGTTCCGAATGTTGCCTGAAGTAGTTTGGAATATGCCAAAGAAGGGGACTGTTAATCTTCATGGCTCACTATTGCCGCAATATAGAGGAGCGGCACCTATTAATTGGGCTATAATAAATGGAGAAAAAGAAACAGGTGTATCTACTTTTTTTCTTCAACATGAAATTGATACAGGAAAAATAATTTATCAGGAAAAGACTTCAATAAAAGAAAATGATAATGCTGAAATAATTCACGGCAAGTTAATGAAAATAGGAGCATCTCTTATTTTAAAGACTGTTCAAGCAATTGAGATTGATAATTATCCGCAAGTTGATCAATCAGAATTAGTAACAAAAGACCAAGAAATTAAACCGGCATCAAAAATATTTAAAGACGACTGTTTCATTAACTGGAACAAATCATTAACTGAAATATTTAATTTTGTTCGTGGATTAAGCCCTTATCCCGCAGCTTATACTATAATTTGTGGTACTGATAATAGAACGCATCATTTGAAAATATTTAAATGTCAAAAAGAAATTACTCAACACAAAGAAGCAGTTGGCAGTATTCATACTGATTCCAAGAACTATTTAAAAATTGGAGTTGTTGGAGGATACATTTCTATTCTTGATTTACAATTATCAGGTAAAAAAAGAATGGAGATAATGGAATTTTTAAGAGGTTTTCCAATAAATGATAATTGGAGAGTTTTGTTTAATAACAAACTCGAATAATACTTTGTAAATTCAGAATTTAGCTTTTTCCATTGATTCTTGAATCAATTATTTTTAGAATTAATTCAAAAAAATCCTGTTGCAAACACTTGCAACAGGATTTTTTACTTTTAACTTCCAATCTAATTCTTAATAATCTTCTGAGTATAAAGTATATTATTGTCTTTATCCAATACTCTTGCAAAATAAATTCCTTCATTGAAACTTGTAATGTTAGTTTTCATTTTACTCCTTCCGCCATTCAATTGATGAATTTCATGTTTCAATAAGTTTCCTAACACATCATACACATCTACAACCAATGCATTATCGACTTCGGATGTCACCTCTATAGTAAATTCATTTGTTGTAGGGTTAGGATACAACTCTGAGAACATTTTGTCAGCTATTGCCTGACTTTCCATTGAAATTGATTCTGCACAGGTTACTGTTAAACTTTTTTGTCCACTACTACCACAGTTGTTCTGTGCACTTACTTTGACGAAGCCTGTTGTTGCTGTTGTTGCAGAATTTACTGTAATACTTGTTGTCCCCTGTGGAGATGTAATACTCATACCTGTAGGCACTGCCCATGTATATCCAGTTGCACCAGCTACGGGCGCTATAGAATAAGTTGCAGTTCCTAATCCGCATAAACCTGTTGCAGGACCTGTTATTATACTAGGTATCGGCTCTAATTTACTTACAGTTAAAGTTCTAACCAAACTGGTAGTACATCCGTTGGTTGCCGATACCCCTATGTTTCCTGATAGTGGAGAGGTAAAGGTCATCACCATTGCTGTTGTGTTCTGACCCGAATAAATATTTGCTCCAGCAGGTACTGTCCAAGTATAACCTGTCGCTCCAGTTACAGCAGCTATCGAATAATTAGCCGATGTCAGCCCACAAGTTAGTGTAGAGCCAGTAATGGCTAATGGCTGTGTTGTTGCTGTTGTCAATGCTAAACTTCTAGCGGCACCGGTACCGCATCCGTTTGTTCCTGCAGCAGTTATGTTTCCACTGGTAAAGCCAGAAATAGAGACCCTTATACTGCTGGTTCCCTGTCCAGCTCCAGTAATTGTCATACCTGAAGGTACCGTCCAGAAATAACCTGTTGCTCCTCCAGCTGCCGAAATACTGTATGCAGCAGTAGTTAATCCGCATATATTTGTAGGTCCTGTTAATGTATTAGGAGCATTTGGCACTTTTCCATAAACGGTAAGAGTAGGGCCAGTTACATAACCGCAGCCATTTATTGCATTTACGGTTATTCCGCCTGTTACAAAATTACTGGCAACATTAACTGTTATCGAATTAGAGCCTGCTCCAGTTGCCATAGTAATACCAGCAGGTAACAACCAGTTATAAGAGGTAGCTCCAAATACAGGTGCTACATTATAAGCAGCAGTGTTAGCACCACAAAGTGATACCGGACCATTTATCGCTGCCGCAGGCTGTGGTTTCTTAGTTACAATATAATTAGCAGCAGAACTTGTTCCGCATGCATTTGAAGCTGTAACAGTAAAAGTAGTACCTATGGTTCCTCCCGGTATTGAAACAGTAATAGCTGATGTTCCTTGTCCATGAGTGATTGTTAACCCTGCTGGTGCTGTCCATGCATAAGAAGATGCAGCCACTGGAGAACTTGCTACATAATTAGCAGAAGTTAAACCGCAAATTGAATTTGGTCCAGTAATAGTAGGAGGTGCAGGGGCAGAAATACAACCAACTGCAAGAGAATTAATAATGAAATTCCCAAAACCTGAAGGGGAATTTCCTGCAGGAATTGTTGAAACAAAGCTATTATCAGATGAATTATTCACATTTATAGTTCCATCATCGTGATTGGAAGTATAAATTTTGCTACCATCAGGACTAACATTTACACCAAATGGTGATGTGCCAACAAGAAATGTAGTTAAAACGGTATTAGTTGTTGTGTTTATAACGGAAACAGTATTGTCATTCCAATTTGTAACATATGCAGTTCCTCCATTAGGACTAAAGCAGGCACAATATGGATTACTACCAACTGTTATTGTTGCTGAAACTAAATTGTTGGACGTATTTATTACTGATACAGTGCCATCATATTGATTTACTACATATACTTTGCTAGCATCTGGGGTTACAGAAATCCCTGTAGGTAAATAACCGACAAAAACAGTTGCAACAACAGTATTTGTAGATGTATTAATTACACTCACAGTATTATCAGTTTGATTGCTTACATAAACTGAGTTGTTATTCGGACTAACGCTAATACCATAAGGGCTTTGTCCAACAGGGATTGTAGTAATAATGGAATTATCTAAAGTTTTTATGACAGACACCGTATTATCATTTTGATTTACAATATATACAGCTTTACCATCAGGCGTCACACATAAGCCTGTTGGCCCATTTCCAACTCCAGTAGTTATGCTACTAATCGTATTATCTGCCGAGTTTATCACACTTACTGTATTATCACCATAATTAGAAATATAAACTTTTTTTCCATCAGGTGTTACGGATACACCATAAGGAGATGATCCAACAGGGAGTGTTGCTGTTACTGAATTGGTGTTGAGGTCTAATACAGAAACGGTATTATCATCTGTATTCGGGATATATGCTTTCTGTGCGAAACTATTAAAAGTTGCGCAAATTAGTAAAACACTAAACAAGTAATATGCTTTTTTCATAATACTCTTTGTTTGAAAAATTGTTACTCTATTAGGTTGATTTATTTGTTTTTTTGATTTCATAATGTATTTTAATTAAAGGTTTAA
>CAIRRW010000368.1 GCA_903881065.1 uncultured Bacteroidota bacterium | reverse complement strand
CTTAGGCTCTCCTTTTGGCGATTGGCGAAATGTAATATGTTTTATTGCCGATGATGAGGATGGAGACTTACATATTACACAGGCAAATACAGAAGCTACATTAGTTGACACAAATGATACAGATTATAATATTGATAAAATATATTTGGATTCCTATGTACAAGTAGCTACTCCTGGTGGTGATAGATATCCTGGAGTTAGCGATGCCATCAATAAAAGAATGGAAAAAGGCTGCTTAATTATGAATTATACCGGACATGGTGGTGTTGTTGGATTAGCGCATGAACGTATTCTTGATATTTCTATGATAAATTCATGGAATAATATTAACAATATGCCTTTATTCTTTACTGCAACCTGTGAATTTAGCAGATGGGATGACCCTGAAGCTATCTCCGCTGGTGAATACATGTTCTTAAACCCAAATGGAGCTGCAATTGCTTTGTTTACTACAGTTCGTGAAACATATGCAGGTCCTAACTTTAATTTAAACATGTCTTTTTATAATGATGTATTCGTTCCTGTAAATGGTAAAATGCCACGTTTGGGTGATATCTATCAATTTATAAAAAACACACCTGATGGCGATGGGCTTAATGGTCGTAACTTTGCTTTGCTTGGCGACCCTGCTTTAACTATCTGTTATCCTAAATATAATGTTTCTACGGATAGTATTAACGGTCATGTTGTTTCTACAACTATACAAGACACTTTAAAAGCTCTATCTACGGTAACTGTTAGCGGTTTTGTAAGAGATCAGAATAACAACATATTAACTAATTACAGTGGCGTAATGTATCCTACAGTTTATGATAAACCACAAAACATTACTACACTTTCCAATGATGGTGTAATAGCAAGTCCGGCTTTTACGTTTACTCTTCAGAAAAACATTTTATTCAAAGGAAAAGTAAGTGTAAATAAAGGTCATTTCCGATTTACATTTATTGTTCCAAAGGATATCACCTATCAATATGGATTGGGTCGTGTAAGTTATTACGCTGAAAATGGAACAGATGATGCGAATGGATATTATGAAAATGCATATATAGGCGGAACAAGTAATTCTCATGCAAATGATGTTACTGGACCGGATGCAAAGCTTTATTTGAATGACGATAAATTTGTTTTCGGAGGAATGACAAATGAAAGCCCTGATTTATATTCTGTTTTGAAAGACGAAAGCGGTATTAATACCATAGGTAATGGCATTGGACACGACCTTACTGCAATATTAGACGGCAATACAGGTAATTCAATTGTACTTAACGATTATTATCAATCTGATTTGAATAGTTATAAGAGCGGTTCTGTCCGGTATCCTTTCTCCAGCTTATCTGAAGGAAATCATACTTTGAAATTAAAAGTATGGGATGTATATAATAATTCATCCGAAGTATACACCGAATTTGTTGTATCACATTCAGCTAACCTGGCATTAAATCATGTGTTGAACTATCCAAACCCTTTTACAACTAAAACTCAATTTTATTTTGAGGACAATCAATGTTGTCAGCAATTAGATGTACAAATACAAATATTTACTATTTCAGGCAAAATAGTTAAAACCATTGACAGACTTGTTTATGCAGAAGGTTTCCGGTCCGAACCTATTGATTGGGATGGCAGAGATGATTATGGAGATAAAATTGGCAGAGGAGTTTACATCTATCGTGTAAAAGTAAAAACAAGCCTAGGCTCAACTGCTGAGAAGTACGAAAAACTGGTAATATTAAACTAATCGAGGTATTTATAAATTATTAAATTTGCACCCCTTAAAAAATGACACTAATGAATGAGTTAAAAATATTTAAGAAACTGATTGCAACAGTTGTGATTAGCTTTTTAATTTATAATAATGGATTTGCTCAATCCCTTAATTATAACCAATTGGCCGGACAACAGGTAAATTCTCAAATAAATACAATTACTACGGCTGTTCCGTTTTTACTTATCACACCTGACTCAAGAGCCGGAGGAATGGGTGATGTAGGAGTTGCCTCTACACCTGATGTTAACTCAATTCACTGGAATTCATCAAAGTTAGCTTTCGAAGATAAACAAATGGGAATTGGTGTTTCTTACACTCCTTGGCTAAGAGCATTGGTTCCGGATATCAACCTTGCTTATCTAACTGGATTTTATAAAACTAAGAAAAGAGGAACATTCGCGGCATCTTTGCGTTATTTCTCCTTAGGAGATATTACTTTTACAGATGTTAATGGACAGACAATTGGTCAGTTCCGCCCAAATGAGTTTGCTATTGATGTTGCATACGGAGTTAAACTTGCCAAAAACTTTTCGGTTGGCGGAGCAGCAAGATATGTTAATTCGAACTTAACAGGAGGAACTGTAGTTGGCGGTGCCGCTACTCATCCTGGGCGTGCCGCAGCTGTTGATATTTCAGCTACCTGGCGAAATGATAAAATTAAATTTAAAGATGGTAAAAAAGCTATTGCTGATATTGGTTTAAACATTTCCAACATCGGTAATAAAATGACTTATTCCAATCTTGCTACTCAAGGAAGTGCCAATTACCTTCCTATAAATATGCGTTTGGGAGCTTCAATGACTTTCCAAATGGATGAATTCAATTCTATTTCTATTGAAGCGGATGCAAATAAATTATTAGTCCCTACTCCACCGGTTTATAAACATAAAATAGTTACCGATTCTACAGGTACTCACGATGAAGGAGTGGCTTATGATGCAAGTGGAAACCCTGAAATATTAATGGGTAAAGATCCGAACAGAGGTGTAACAGAAGGTATTTTTGGTTCTTTCAATGATGCTCCCGGAGGAACAAAAGAAGAATTGCGTGAAATTAATTATGGAGTTGGTATTGAATATTGGTATAATAAATTATTCTCTGTTCGTGCAGGGTATTTTTATGAAAACCCACTCAAAGGAAACCGCCAGTATTTCACACTTGGCGCTGGAGTTAAATACAATGTATTTGGGTTGGATTTTGCATATCTGATTCCTACTCAGCAACGAAATCCTTTGGAAAACACCTTACGATTTACACTTACTTTCGACTTTGATGCTTTCAAAGCTCAGAATGACGTTAAAGGTGAATAGTTTTTTCAAGAAATAATTACTTCTAACAATGAAAATCCGTGTAGGCTTTGGTTTCGACGTTCATCAATTACAAACAGATCATCCTTTTTGGTTAGGCGGAATTCAGCTTAATCATTCCAAAGGCGCAGTAGGTCATTCGGATGCTGATGTAATGATTCATGCAATTTGTGATGCCCTGCTTGGTGCGGCAGGCATGAGAGACATCGGTTTTCATTTCCCTAATACTTCTTCAGAATTTAAAAATATCGACAGCAAAATACTATTGACTCAAGTAGTTGATTTATTGAAAAAAGAAAACTATTCGATAGGAAATATTGATTGTACATTGGTGTTAGAGAATCCAAAAATAAATCCTCACATTGATAAAATGAAACAAACGTTGGCTCCCATTTTAAATATTGAAACCTCCGATATTTCCATAAAAGCTACTACAAACGAAACAATGGGATATGTGGGACGCGAAGAAGGTGTTTGTGCCTACGCGGTGGTGTTGATTCAGAAAAATTAATATTTTCTATTTTATTTTCCTTCTATTGCTTTCTTCCAAAATTGGAGTTTTTACCATTTAGAAACATCCAATTCTTTAAAATATTCGTCCGAAACTTTCAAAGAAACGGGCGAAACTTTTGAAGAACTGCCAATTCTTTGAAAGAAACGGGAGAATAAATGAAAGTATCGGGTGATACTTTCAAAGAATCGGGCGAAACTTTCAAAGAATCGTCCGAATATTTGAAGAAGTGGGAGTTCTTCAAAAGTATCGGGCGAATATTTCAAAGAATCAGGGGAATATTCCAAAGAACCATCCGAATATTTCAAAGAATTGGGTGGATATTTTAAACAATACGCTGAATTATAGCACATTGTCGAAATCAATGGCGAAAATCAACCCTGATATTAGCAACATATATATAATGAGTAAAAATAAGTTGAAGATACTGAGATTAGTGATTTTGGGAATTTTATTGGAATCTCCTATTCTGAAAAGTTGGAACTCTCAATCAATAGTTAAACTTAATTTTTGGGCATTCGTTCCAAAAACACAAAACCATTTTTGCGGTAAATCTCTTTTAATTCAGGATAGTTTTTTCTTGTATCGTTTAGGTCAGGAATTTTCACAACAAAATAAGTCGGCTTATCAATCGCCCCGTGAAGCAACCAATCTTCATCATAACTCTTTTTATTTGCCTGTTCTTTTTTCTGAGAATAAAATAAATGAGCATAGCTTTTAAATCCCAGAGTTTCTATATAACAATCCTTGTTTTGCAAATATTCATAAAATTCAATAGCTGCATTCTGTGAGTATTGTTCTACTTTAGGCGCAACAATTATCGCAGCCATATTTACCGTAAACAAAGAAATTATAAAAATGCCGATTAATCCAATTGCTATTTTTTTCTTATTTATAAAACCCAACATAACCAACACACCAACAATAAAAACAACTCCTATCATCCACTCAAATCCTGACCAATGAACATTTGCTTTTAAATTTCCCACTGCAAAATCATCCTTAATTATGTTAGTAGAAATAATATACTGTTTAAATTTCTCAATAAAAGGCAACGCTGAAATAGCAATTCCAATAACACTTGCGATGATTGCCAATAAAATACCAGTACTCTTCTTCCATTGAATTTCTCCCGTCATTATTTTATAAACCGCATAAGCACCCATAAAACTCAGCGGGAAATAACACAATGATGAGTAGTGCACTATTTTAGTTTTTACAATGCTGAATAAAATCAATACCACAAAAAATAAAATCATCATCCATAATTTAAAATGTTTTTGATAAGGAGTATCAAAACTGTTCTTTCGGAAACTCTGCAAAGCGAAAACAGATACAGGAAAACAACCTATTAATAAAACTATCCAATGATAAAAAAACGGTCCGCCATGGCCGGCATCCTGCGTATTAAATAATCGCACTTGATATAAAAAAAACTCTTTAATTATTGATGAATGGCCAGTTAACAATAGCATTAAGAACCATAATCCCCCAACTGATGATACAGCAACTGCATATATAAGTATCTTTTTCCAACTCATTATTGGCTGAAATCGCATACTAACCCAATAAACTCCAACGCATAATCCAAACACAAGCACTGCCACCGGCCCTTTGGTTAAAACTCCTAAACCAATAAAGAGTGCAGAAAATATAAGCAAACGAACCGTTTTACTATTTGTAAATAAAATGAAATTATAAATCCCAAGAAAAATAAAAAGATTAAACCATGGATCAATAATCCCAGATTTAAAATAAAAATGTGGTAAAAATGAACCTGCGTATGCCAATACCCAAATCAGTCCAAACTTATCATCAACTAATTTCCTTCCAATATTATATAAAACCATAAGTGTTGCAATACCACAGATTGCATTTGGCAATCGTGCTGCAAATTCATTTATTCCAAATGCAGACATTGATAAGACCTGCATCCAGATAAACAATGGTGGCTTTTCCCAAAATGGTTGAAAATTTATTTTTACTGAGAAGTAATCATGTGTAACAATCATTTCACGGGCACATTCAGCAAAATTAATTTCATCCCAGTCAAACAGATGCACTGCCCCTAAAAACGGAATAAAAAGTAAGAATGCGATTGTTACAATAACAATATTATTTCGCAATACCGTTAAATTCATTGAGATTTAAATGTTGAAATTAATGATTGTTCCAGCCAATTCTTGTTTGTTTTATTTACAAAATAATAAACAACCAGTGTTACTGACACCCCAATAACTGACCCGGCATAAACATCCTCAAAAAAGTGTTGCGATAGATAAACTCTTGAATAGCCCACCAAAAAAGCCATTACAAAGAATATAAATTTTAGTGGTTTGTTTTTTATTATTAATGACAAAGCAAAATACAAAGAAAAGGCACAAGTGCTATGCCCGGATGGGAAGCTATTATATAAATAATTATCTACTCCCGGCACAAAATACAAATCATGAACGCCTTCAAAATATTTTTTAGGACGTACAACATTGTAGAATACTTCGTGTTTTAAAAATTGTGTTATCAAAGCCGCAATTATGTTTGAAGCTCCAACAATAATAGCGAACCTGTATTTCACAGTTAACAATAAGATGACAATAAGTACAGCCGTGACACCGTCACCTAAATAAGTAAAGTAATAAAAAAATGTGTCGAAAAAAGGGGAGTGAAATGTATTAAATTCCAAATGCTTTTCAGCTTTGGAATTCATCGCAATAAATACAATACCAAATAATAGAAAAAGTTGATAAGGAAAAAGGAATGAAAAATTGTTTTTGAGAAAGGCTTTCACATCAAAAAGTTTTCGCAAACAAAAATTGAAGTATAAAATTAGTGCTTAGGAACAATTAGTTAATAAGAACCAATAATATGCAACAATTTATCTACTTGAGTATCCCAAAGTCTTTTTGACGTTTCCAAATCAGATGCTTCATCCGCAAAATCCGTTACAATCAACGAAACGTCACCTGTAATGTCATCTTTCTGAATTCGGAACTCAAAAAATGAACCTTCAGATTTATCCAACCATTGCATTTTAACATATTCTTCTTCCTTAAATCCGAGCAATCTAGCCTTCTGAGCACTACCATCCCAAAAAAATGTAAATATCCCATCATGAATATTAACATCATCAGCAAACCATTCGGATAAACCACTTGGAGTAGTTAAAAATTCATACAATATTCCAGCAGATGTACGTATAACATACTCTACTGAAAATTTCCCTTTCGGTTCTTTTTTCTGGGCAGAGGAAGATTTCTTATTTTCATTTTTAGTCAACGCAACAGTTAAAGAAGCCATCGGATTAACAAACGTCTTCAGCATTTTGGGTACCTTAGGCTGAGAACGTAATTTTTTTGTCGACCGGATGAGTTGTTCAACTAATTCATCGTGCAGTATTTCAGGCTCATCATCATCTCCCTTATTCTTTTTCTTCCGTCCTCTTTTTGATCTGGAACGCTTAGGCTTCTCTTTTAAAAAACCAACACTTACACTTTCAGGTCTTTTTGTTGGAATAACATCAACCTTTGTAGTCTTTTCTT
>CAIRRW010000367.1 GCA_903881065.1 uncultured Bacteroidota bacterium | reverse complement strand
TTGCAAATGCACTTCTTGAAATGGTGATTCAGGGATTGAATCCAATGAAAAAACAATGTTACTTCATTGCGATGGGTCCTAAATTAACCATGATGAGAAGCTACAATGGCTCCATCGCAGTTGCCAAAAGAGAGGCAGGAATTCAGTCTGTAAAAGGAAATGTCATTTATGAAGGTGATGTTTTCGAATACGTTATAAATGCTGATGGAAGCAAAACCCTTGTAAAACATGAACAGAATTACAAGAATATTGACCCTACTAAAATACTTGCAGCGTATGCCGTAGCAGTTGATAAAAACGGAATAACTGAAATGGAAGTGATGAATAAACAGCAGATTTTGAAAGCGTGGAAAATGGGGGCTGCCGGAGGTGCATCAAAAGCGCATACTGATTTCGGAGATGAAATGAGTATCAAAACAGTTGCCAACAGACTCTGCAAAAAAATAATCAACACTTCCGATGACGCAGCTTTATTCACCGAAGAGAAAGACTTTACAGAAAGCGAAGTTCAGAATGCAGTTGCTGTTGAAATAAAAGAAGAGGCAAATATTCAGGCATTGAATTTTGAGGAAGTGAAAGAAGAGAAAAAAGAGGAACCGGTAGTAGAGGAAGAAAAAAAGGAAACTTCTATACAACAGCCTGTAGGTTCAACAAACGGTGCTCAACAAAAAGTTGATTTCTAAAAATGAAACTTACCTGCATCAATAGCGGCTCTGCTGGTAACTGTTATTTACTTGACAGTGGTACATCAATTCTTATTCTTGAATTGGGTGTACCACTTCATGATATAAAAGTCGCACTTAATTTCAATTTGACACATGTATGCGGAGCTGTAGTAACTCACGAACATTTAGACCACAGAAAAGCAATTGGTAATGCTTCAAAAGCAGGAATTGATATTTATACAAGCAAGGGAACTATTGATGCTCTTAATATTTCATCACATAGAGTAAAAGCAGTACCTGCAATGAAATCATTTATGATAGGTGAATTCAGGGTAATGCCTTTTGATGTAAGACATGATTGCAAAGAGCCTTTCGGTTATATGATTCATCACGAACAATGCGGAAATGTTCTATTTGTAACAGACAGCTTCTATGTTCCCTACACGTTTCCAAATCTCAATAATATCATCGTAGAAGCCAATTACTGCGAACAGATAATGGCGGATAAATTTCTTGGTGGAGATTTAAGTAAACTCATTCGGGACCGGGTGATGAAATCACACATGAGCTTGAAAACATGTCAGGATTTGCTTCGTGCAAATGATTTGAAAGCTGTTAATAATATTGTACTCATCCATTTGAGCGATTCGAACAGCAATGAGAAAGTTTTCAAAAAGAAAATTCAGGATCAAACTGGAAAGAATGTACACATCGCAAAAAAAAACATGACAATAGATTTTTCAAAAACTCCATTTTAATAACAAAACCAACCGCAAAAGGTATAAGATGCGATTAATAAAATAATAACAATGTCGATATTAAAAAATGAAAATTACAGACCTGCAAACATTGAATTCAATGTTGCAACTGACGGTAGTCCAATGCCGGAAACATTTGGAGAATTTGAAACTGCTGAAGATGCAGCGAAGTTTATCGGAGGTAACTTAATAATCGTGAACCAGGGCATAACAGTTTCCCGTCATATGGATTTTAAGGAGAAAACAGAATTGAGAACAGAGTATAACGATGTTCTTGAAAACGAGCTTCCGATTTACGAGAAGGAATTATCTGTGGCGACTCAGAATTTTACTGAGGCTAAAAAAGAACTTGCAGAAGCTACCGAAATGGTAAGTGCCACAACTGTAAAAGCTAAATCTCTCGCAGCTGAAGTAAAGCGAGGGTTAAAGGAAATGTCGCTTGATGAGTTATTCACTTATCGCATTGCCTACAAAGGAAGATACTACTTCTATACCTACATAGATAAGAAGATTGTCCTTTGCAGAATATCCGACATTCCCGAATTCGAGAAAGGGGAATTGTTTAATGCAATGGCAGAAAATGAACATTTCATTGATGCTAATATCAATCCTGAAAATCCTGCAAAAAGCATTCAGGCATTGGCAGATAAAATGAAAGCAAAAATAACAGCATCCGATAATCATGGGAATAGCAAGACTTTCGCACCGAAGGGGAAGAAAAAGTAATTACGTTAAATCGCTCAATAATGATAACCATAGGGAAGTCAAAAGAAGAGCGATGCTGCGTGATGGGTTCCAGTGCAGGGAATATGGATGCAATTGTAAGATAGGTTTGGAGTTGCACCATATTACCTACTACCTGAATGGTAAATCATACATCGGGCAGGAGCTTGAAAACTTGCAATGGGTAGTTATCCTTTGCGGAACTCACCATCAGAATGTCCACAATACTATTTCACATAAGTGGAATCCAAACAATAGAAATAAACAATCAGCAAACAAATAAAATGAAAAAAATTGAAATTAAAACTATTCTTGGTGAAGTATGCTTCAGTTGGGAATCGGAGAAAAACACAGTTAAAGAAACTGTAATAGAACTCCTGAAGGCAAACAAAGGAAAGTGGATTGAAAAAGTAAATCTTTCGGAAATGGACCTGTCCGGGATCGATTTTAGCAACAGTAAGTTCGACAACAGTAAGTTCTTCAACAGTAAGTTCTACAACAGTCAGTTCTACAACAGTAAGTTCTACAACAGTAAGTTCTACAACAGTCAGTTCGACAACAGTAAGTTCTACAACAGTCAGTTCGACAACAGTCAGTTCTACAACAGTCAGTTCGACAACAGTCAGTTCTACAACAGTAAGTTCGACAACAGTAAGTTCTACAACAGTAAGTTCTACAACAGTCAGTTCTACAACAGTCAGTTCTACAACTTTATTTACAACGGAATAAAAGTAAAAACGCTGGGATGTTTTAATGGATTATATAAATATACCGTAATGGCTATTGTTTCGGAAGATGGCACAGAGTACGTTCGTTTAGGTTGTCATACACGACTTGTTTCTGAATGGGAGAAAAACTTTTGGAACAATCCATCAGAATTTCCGAATGACGGAAGTCTTCAATCTGAATACAGAGTAATGGCTTACGAGCTTTGCAAAAAATGGTTGGCAATAAATAAAGCTTCAAAATAAAATGAGCAAAGTAATAACATTTAGTACAGCCTTTCCAAAGTACCATCCGAAAGCAGGACAGCCAACTTATTTTGTTGAGAGGCTTCATAAAAGTTTGGACGGATATAGGGAAATAGAAAGATTGGAAGTAACACCTGATTTAATGCCCTTTTTTAATTTTGCCGAATACGGAAATTGCGACCCCAAACACCACACTATCCGTTCAGGTAACCGCTGGAAAGTTGGGGACAAATTCAGTCCTCGTATTTGGTCAGAAATACCTTACCAATCCAAACAAATAATTATTGCACCGGATATTGAAATAAAAAAGATATATGATTTTTATATCGACCCTCTTTCAGGTGATTATGTTCTTGATGGCTTCCCTGTTAAAATTGATAAGTTGAAAATAATTGCTACTAATGATGGATTCACCGAATTAGATGATTTTGAATTATGGTTTAAACTTAAAAAGGGAGAATATTTCTATGGACAAATAATCTGTTGGAATGATGAAATCGATTACTAAATCTCACATGGATTCAACAATAACATGGCAGGCTAATACTGTTATGAATGTTGAAAAGGGTTGCATCAAAGAGGGGAAGTTTCCAAACGGAAAGAAAATGACAAAAAAGGACATTGAAGAATCAGAATCACAGATTGAGAACTGCATGAAAGTATTAATTGAAAATGGAGTTATGTCTCCACAGCTTGAATTATTTATATGAAAGACCCACAATTTATAATAGTTGATTTATTCTGCGGAGCAGGAGGAACTACCACAGGCTTTGAAATGGCTAACGGAATTGCCAAAGTAATCGCATGTGTAAATCACGATGCGAATGCAATAAAATCGCACTGGGAAAATCACCCTGATGTATTTCATTTTACCGAAGATATAAGAACACTTGATTTAACGGAGTTAATCGCATTGGTAAATAAATACAGACTTCGTTATCCGAATGCAAAACTTATTCTATGGGCTTCATTGGAGTGTACTAATTTCAGCAAGGCAAAAGGAGGACTTCCACGTGATGCAGACAGCAGGACACTTGCAGACTGTTTAATCAGATATATAAATGCTCTTCAACCTGAAATCATACAGATTGAAAATGTAGTGGAATTTATGAGCTGGGGCGAACTGGACGAGAGAGGCAAACCAGTAAGCAGAAATAATGGAAAAGACTGGATGCGTTGGAGAAAGGAAATATGCAATCTTGGGTACCATGATGAATGGAAACAACTCAATGCTGCTGATTTTGGAGCATATACAAGCCGTAATAGGTTATTCGGAATGTTTGCCAAAGAACAGGATTTAATAATATTTCCTGAACCTACTCATTTCAAAAAGCCGTCTTCAGGAAAACTATTTGATACTGAAGGACAAAAGTGGAAACCTGTTAAAGAAGTATTAGACTTGGACGATGACGGCAATACAATCTTCGGAAGAAAAAAGGATTTATCAGAAAAAACACTGGAACGGATTTATGCAGGATTGATAAAATTCATTGCAGGTGGTGATACAGCTTTTATTGCAAAATATTATAGCGGACGACCTGAAGGTAAAGTAAAATCAATTGAAGAGCCATCAGGAACAATTAAATGTATTGATGGTCATTCTGTGATTCAAACACATTCACTTTTAAAATACAATTCTGTAAATCAGAAAACAGGAAAACACAATCCACCATCCATTGATGAACCATGTCCGGTTGTTTCTACTCAAAGCAGAATCGGAGTAATTAAATATTGTTTCCTTACTAAATATCACGGCACCGGAACAAATATAAGCTCCATCGAAAACCCTGCTTCTACCATAAGTACAAAAGACAGGCTTGCAAAAGTGCAGCCTATTTGGATAGACAGAAACTTTACAAATGGAGGTAATATTCAGAGTATAGAATCTCCTGCCGGAGCTTTGCTTTCAACTCCTAAAATGAATTTAGTAAAAGCGGAAAAGTTTATTGTCAATTCCAATTTCAAAAACAAAGGAAATTCAATAGAACAGCCTGCACCAACTATTACAGCAAGTCGAAAACATCATTATCTGCTTAATCCGCAATGGGGTATTAACTGCACAAAGAGCATTGAAAAGCCTTGTTTCACATTGATTGCAAGAATGGATAAAATGCCTCCTTACATTATTTCAACAGAGTCGGGTGAAGTAGCAATTGAAGTATATGAAAGCGATTCTCCAATGCTTATAAAAATAAAAGAGTTTATGGCAGCGTATGGAATTGTTGACATCAAAATGCGGATGTTGAAAATTCCTGAACTATTGAGAATACAAGGATTCGGAGATAAATATATTTTGAAAGGTACACAAACAGAACAAAAGAAATTTATTGGTAACGCTGTACATCCACTGGTTCCTAAATTTTGGATAGAAGCGATTGCCGAACGTAATAAATATTTATTAGTGGCGTAATGGCACGGCATCGGGATGATAGATATTCACTTGAAAATATGGCTACAGAAGGGGAATTATTCGGGTTCTATGCCGAACCGAAAGACAGAAAATTCAATCCTTTTAATAAACCGGAAGTTGATAGATATCAGGAATTCAAAAATGTGTGCAGCGATTTAAAAAGAATTATTAGTAACGAAAAAAAAGAGAAATGAAGTTATGAAAAATGATAAAGCACCGGCAATACAATGGTATCCGAAAGACATTTTATCATCCACACGAGTTGCGATGTTAGATTTGAAAGAAGAAGGGGCATATCGCAGAGCTTTAGATTTCTGCTGGTTAAATGGTAGCTTACCTACAGACACTTCACAGTTAGCTAAAGTTATAGGTAAAAAATGTACTGTAAAGATTGCAGAAGTAGTGAAACAATTATTCATTGAAGTAGATGGTAAATTGATTCACGACCGTCAGGAACAAGAGAGAGAAAAACAAAAAGATTTTAAAGAATTAAAATCAAAAGCAGGTAAAATTGGCAATGAAAAACGATGGGGTAATTTATCGCAGTGCGATAATTCTGCAATCGCAAAAAATCGCTCTTCATCTCCATCTCCTTCTTCATCTTCTAAAGATAAAGTATTAATTATAGAAAATTTTTTTTACATCGGAAAAGAAAGACATGAAATCAATCCTTCCACATATCTCGAAGATAACATGAGTGAAAAAGTAAATGTTTTCTTTATGCAGAATAAGGATAAATGGATTGACAGAACAGAACTATTTAAACGAATTGATAAGGAACGTGCAGGATTTACATTCAATAATGAAAACCACCTGCACAATACTTTCAAAAGTACTTTCAATGAAATGGTAGAAGAGAAATTGAAAGGAGTAAAGAAGGGCGACAATGGCGAACAAAAGGTAGTAGCTACAGGTAATTACGGAAAAACAAAAAAATAATTTATGACAGACTTTAAAACAAAAACAGATATCAACTCTCGCAGACGAGTGAAAAATAATAATTCTGAACAGCAGTTGATGGACATTGGAAAAATTCCCCCACAGGCTATAGAACTCGAAGAGGCTGTTCTCGGAGCTGTGATGTTGGAACAAAACGCAATCAACATAGTAATTGATATTTTAAAGCCTGAGAGCTTTTACAAAGATGCCAATGCACGAATATTTACAGCAGCTAAAAAACTATTCTCTCTCAATCATCCTGTAGATATTTTAACGATTACACAGGAACTGAAACGCACCGGAGAATTGGAGATTGTCGGTGGAGCTTATTACATCACTCAGTTGACCAACAGAGTTGCATCATCGGCAAATGTAGAACATCACGCACGAATAGTGGCACAGAAATACATTGCAAGAGAAATCATAAGGACATCAACAGACAATATTCGTGATGCTTACGAAGAGTCCACAGACTGCTTTGATTTACTTGATACAGCTGAAAGAAATCTATTTGCCATCTCACAGGTTTCAACAAAAAAAGATGTGGTACATGCTTCTACAATCATAAAGGAAGCAGTGGACGAACTGGAACAGAAACAACTTTGCAAACCTGGTACGTTTGGAGTTCCTTCAGGACTTACTGCACTTGATAGAATTACTTCCGGTTGGCAAAAATCTGACTTGGTAATTATTGCAGCTCGGCCAGCTATGGGAAAGACTGCACTCGTTTTAACAATGGCACGTAATGCAGCGGTTGAGTTCAAAAGACCTACAGCAGTATTCAGTTTGGAAATGTCTTCTTTGCAACTGATAAGCAGATTGATTTCTTCCGAAACTGAAATAAACGGAAACCAATTTAAAAAGGTAAGCAGCGAGAATTTATTAACGGATGCTGAATGGGAACGAATCAATAATAAAACTGTTCCTATTGCAAATTCTCCGCTTTTCATTGATGATACACCGGGTATGTCCATATTTGAATTGAGAGCCAAAGCAAGGAGGTTAAAGGAAAATCACGATATCCAATTAATCATCATTGATTATCTGCAATTGATGAAAGGTGATAGAGACAGGAACTGGAACGGAAATCGTGAACAGGAAATCGCAGAAATATCTCGTTCTCTTAAATCACTTGCAAAGGAATTAAATGTTCCTGTAATTGCACTTTCGCAGTTAAGCAGAGCTGTGGAAACTCGAGGAGGAGATAAACGTCCTGTGCTTTCTGATTTACGAGAGTCCGGTGCTATCGAGCAGGATGCAGACATTGTTATGTTCATTCACCGTCCTGAATATTATAACATCACTCAGGATAGCGAAGGAAATTCAACCATTGGAAAAGGTGAACTGATAATTGCCAAACATCGTAATGGTCCGATTGATTCCGCATACGTTCAATACATCGCATCACAGACAAAGTTTTGCGACATAGACGATTTTTCAACAATGACTTTTGAAGAGAAGTTGAGTAATCTTACTCCGAACACTTCCTTTATAAATCCGAGTACTGACGATGACCAACCTTTTTAAATTATGACTATGAAACATACACCTGAACCTTGGTTTAATGTAGAATATGCAGGTTTTAATATTCTGCAAAGTACACCATTTTACGAAGAGAATGCAAACATATTAGATGCTGATGTAGTCGGCGAAGAAACGGCAAGGGCTAACGGAAATCTTGTAGCAGCTGCACCTGAATTATTAACATCAGTAAATAAGTTAATCGATGTCATAAAAGAAGCAGGACTCGGTTATGGTGGTAAACAACATCCGGTAGTAACACAGGCATTGGAATTAATTAATAAAATAACTAATAAAAAATAACATGAAAGAAATATTTGAACAAATCAAAGCTGAACGGAAACGTCAGGATGCCAAATGGGGAGTACAAAACCTTCCTTCCGTTTGCAAAATATTAACCGACAGAGTTGGCGGTTGCAGTCCTGTCAGGATGTGCGAAGAATACGAAATACCAACAGAAAGCAGAGCAAAACAATTATGTGATACTGCTACAAGAAGAGGCGAATTAACACACGCTCACATTGTACTTGAAGAATTAAGCGAATCGGTTAGTTGTTTAAATGATGCCGATAGAAGGGTTGAATTAATACAACTCGCAGCTACTATTGTTAAGTGGATTGAAAACATTGATAGAAATAATTTGTAATGAATTACGAAAATGAAAATATTTTAATCGGTTTGTCGGGAGGTATCAACTCAATGGCTGTATTATGTTGGCTTGTAGAAAGTAGAATAAAACCTAAAACAGTATATCTTTATTATGCACACTTTAAAGAACATTCTCCTGATACATTTCAATTTGTTGCTGATGGAATCAGGTATGCACGAAAGCATTTTGATGTGAAAGTTAAAATTACCAACAATTCTATTTTAGAGTTTTTTAGAAAGCATAATATGATTCCACACCCTACCAATCCAGCCTGTTCGGATTGGCTAAAAATAAGAGGTATTAATCAATATGCTTTTGCGAACGATATAAAAATAGATTTGGTTGGATATGTTAAACATGAATTGAAACGTAGGTCAGCAGGACAATTTAAACATTCAAACAAAGATTTATTTGCCCTTTCAAAACACTATCCAATAGGTGAGTTTACTGATGATTGGTGTTTTGAAATAGTAGATAGGCATATAGGTTGGCATCCTGCCATATATGATATTCTTGATGAAAAAGGTAAAAGACTATTCAAACATAATAATTGTTTGCCTTGCAAAAATATGTACCCGAAAGATATAAATAATATCAAACAACACTACCCCGAATACTACAATAAAGCTATTCAATTAAGTGCTGAACTTTCTAAATACTGGGGACGAAGCGAAGCGGATTTTTATACAACATTCGGCAGAGATTTAGGTCAGGAAAACACTTGTAACACTTGTAAATTTTAAAATAATCAATAAAAAATGGAACAGACAAAAGACATCAAATCACGAATTCTGAAAACAGAATTGATAAACTGGCGTGAGTTACAGTTTATCCAAAATGCCAACTTCAAAGAACTTGAACCGGAGGCAAAACACAAACTAAAGGCATCCATGGCCGCCAATAATTTTATCGAACCATTCTATGTTTGGGAAGATGAAATGTTCGTGAAATGGTGCTTGGATGGAAAGCATCGTACCATGATGCTTGAAGAATTAATCAAGGAAGGCATCAGCGTACCTTATCAGCTTCCTGCAACATTTATTCAGTGCAAGGATAAAAAGGAAGCAGCACAGCTTGTATTAATCTATTCCTCTGTTTATGCGAAAATAACACAGGAAGGATTCAATGATTTCATCAAATTAAATGAACTGGATTTCGAAGCGATAAAATTAACTACAGACCTTCCCGATTTAAGTATGGAACGTTTCGAACAGAAATTCAATCCTCTTAATTTGGAGTTCACAGAAGAGGACGATATCGTACCGGAAGTTGAGGAAGAAAATACTATCGTGAAACCTGGTGATTTGTTTCAGCTCGGAAGGCACCGACTAATATGTTCTGATTTCCTGAATGAAGAATCAGTAAAACTATTGATGCAGGAACAAAAAGCAAGGATTGTATTTACTGACCCTCCATATAATTTGAATGTTTCCACATTCTCAAACAATGGAGACACTAAGCATAATAACTTCGCCATGGGTGGAGGTGAAATGTCAGAGGAACAGTTTATGGATTTCCTGAGTAAAGTAATGCGAGTTTCCTGCGATAATAGCGTTGATGGTTCAATACATTACATCTGCATGGACTTTCGCCACATGTGGCACATGAGTGAAGCATCAAAACTGATTTATGGTTCTGTCATTCCTAAACAGTTGGTAGTTTGGAATAAAAATAATGGTGCCAACGGTTCCTTTTATCGTGCGAAACATGAATTAGTTTTCATTTATAAATATGGCGAGGCAAAACATTTATCTCACCTTGACCTGATGGACCGTGTGCGATATAATGTATGGGATTACCCCACTTCTGTTTCATTCAATAATCCTGACAGAAAGGAACTGGTTAATCATCCGACACCGAAGCCGGTGAAGATGGTTTCCGATGCAATTCTTGATACAACAAATGAAGGTGATATCGTTTGCGACTGGTTTATGGGTAGTGGAACTACAATAATAGCATCCGAAATGACAAACAGAACCTGTTATGGTACCGAGATAATGCCTAAATATGTTCAGTCGGATATTATCAGGTACTTAAACCACTGCAAGAAAAATAATATTGATACTGACTTCAAACATCTAAATGGAGAATTGAAAGCAGAAGACTTTTTTACAACTCCTAATCCTGAGAGCCTTCAGGATAATAAGCCGCTTCAATCTTAGCCAAATCCTGTAGAACCTGCAAAGCAATGTTAAATTGCTTTGCTTCTACAGCTTTTTTATAAAGGGACAATCTTAATTGAATATGGTAGGCCCGGGCAGCTTTATGGGTTTTCTTTGTTCTTTTAGTAAAATCTTCAAAGGCATCTGCCACATACTGCATGGCTTCCTGTTCGGATAAATTCCACAATCCAATAATATTTCTGCAAATGTCAGTTATCAATTCACCCTTCAGCAACCATTCCTGAACATTCCTGATTCGGATAGAACGCTCCTTTGTTATTTCCTTTTTTGCCATTTTTCAATAATTAATTAGCCACAATATCGCCACAATTATTTTGTAAATTAGTGGAAGTACTGAATTAACAATACTTCCACCTTTACACCTGTACCCAGTGCCGGAGTCGAACCGGCACGATTTCTCACTGGTGTTTGAGACCAGCGCGTCTACCAATTCCGCCAACTGGGCATCTCTCGAAATAAATAGTAAACTAAATTAATTAATCAACTAATTTTAAATCGGGTTGCAAAACTATTCAAATCATTTGGATTGACAAAAAAATCTTTCAGATAAGTCAAATTTTGTTACATTTGCGTCCCTTTTAGAAAAAACAATGAGTTATCAAGTAAAATTATTCTCGGGTTCATGTACGCGACATCTAGCAGAAAACATTGCTAAATGTTATAATCAGGAATTAGGAAAGGTTTCTTTGCTTCGCTTTAGTGATGGAGAGTTCCAAACTTCGTATGAGGAAACAGTAAGAGGAAGCGATGTATTCATTATTCAGTCTACTGTGCCGCCTACTGATAATTTATTTGAATTATTGTTGATGATTGATGCAGCTAAGAGAGCATCGGCACATCAAATAATTGCTGTATTGCCTTATTTTGGCTTTGCCCGTCAAGACCGCAAAGACCAACCTAGAGTGGCTATAGGAGCTAAAATGGTTGCGAACTTATTATCGGCCGCCGGTGCTACCCGCATTATCACTATGGATTTGCACGCCGACCAGATACAAGGATTCTTTGATTTTCCTGTTGACCACTTATACGCCTCTTCCGTATTTCTACCCTATATTCAAGGATTGAATTTGCCTAACTTAACAATGGCAGCGCCAGATATGGGAGGTTCGAAAAGAGCAAATGCCTATGCAAAGTTTTTGAAATCAGATATTGTTATCTGTTACAAACAACGTACAAAGGCTAATGTAGTTGACAGTATTACAGTGATTGGTGAAGTAGAAGGAAAAGATATTGTTCTTGTTGACGATTTAATAGATACCGGCGGAACACTTACCAAAGCAGCAGATATGATGCTTGACAGAGGTGCAAATAGTGTACGAGCTGTATGTACGCATGCTGTACTATCCGGAAAAGCATACCAAAATATTGAAAAATCGAGAATTACGGAACTAGTGGTTACTGATACAATTCCATTAAAACAGGAATGCAGCAAAATAAAGGTACTATCAGTAGCAGATTTGTTTGCCAAAGTGTTACATAGTGTACATAATCACGAGTCAATAGCATCAAATTTTATAATTGCATAACAACATAAAAAAATTGCGCCAATATATATTAACAGTTGGTTGAAGGGCGCGTCAATCAACAAAAATTAAATAATAAATAAATAAAATGAAGTCAGTATCTATTAGCGGTTCGCCAAGAGCGAACGTAGGGAAAACAGATGCAAAAGCATTGAGAAATGCAAAGCTGGTACCTTGTGTACTTTACGGAGGTAAGGAACAAGTTCACTTTTCGGTTCCATCAGCCGATTTTAAAAACCTAATCTACACGCCACTTGTGCACACAGTAGATTTAGACATTGCAGGAAAAAAATACCATGCAATAGTTCAGGAAACACAATTTCATCCATTACATGATTATCTTGTACATGTTGACTTTTTGGAGATTGTAGCAGGAAAACCAGTAGTAATGGAATTACCGGTAAAAACTTCAGGAACCTCTCCAGGAGTAAGAAATGGTGGTAAATTATCTAAAAAATTAAAAACTTTACGCGCTAAAGGATTAGTTGAAAAAATGCCTGATGAAGTAACAATTGCTATTGATAAAATGGAAATTGGTAACACTGTAAGAGTTGGTGATATTAAATTAGACGGTATTACTTTTCTAAATGCTTCAAATGTAACTGTTATATCGGTTGATGTAACACGTGCAGTAGCAGCAGAAACACCAGCAGCAGCCGCGGCAAAAGCACCAGCACCAGCAGCAGCAAAAGCGCCAGCAACAGCAGCGAAGGCTCCTGCAAAAAAATAAGTATCTTATTTTAAAGTGAAATGGAAAGTTGGCAGACAAATGTTCTGCCAACTTTTTTTATATCCAATCTCTAACAAGTTTTATTATTTTTGCTCCAAATAGCTTTTCAGAATGAGTAAAATATTAGTTGTGGGATTAGGGAACATTGGTGACGAGTATGAAAACACACGTCACAATATTGGGTTCGCTGTGTTGGATGCATTGGCTAAAGAAAACAATTTCAAGTTCAGAGTCGATCGCCTGGCTTCAGTTGCTGAATATAAAACGAGAGGGAAAACAATCGTTTTTATTAAACCATCCACTTACATGAACCTTAGTGGGAAAGCAATTAATTATTGGCTGCAGTCTGAACGAATAAACAAAGAACATTTACTGGTTATAACCGATGATATTGCCTTGCCATTCGGGACTTTGCGAATGAAAGGCAAAGGAAGCGATGGCGGACATAATGGGTTAAAAAATATTCAGGAGACATTAAATTCAACAGAATATGTAAGATTGAGATTTGGTGTAGGCAGCGAATTTTCGAAAGGCCGGCAAGTTGATTATGTGCTTGGAAGATGGAGTGAAGATGAAATACAGCTTTTATATCCCCGAATTAAAATGGCTTCTGATATGATAATAAGTTTTGCAACTATAGGGTTGCAATTAACGATGACCAACTTTAATAATAAATAAATTCTATTCAATTAATTAGTTTATTTTTGACAAGATTTAAATAACTTCACCATGAAAAAAATTACCACGCTTTTTACAATTGGCATATCTTCATTTTGCCTTCAAGCACAAACTTTTATTGGAGCCTATACTTTTGATAGTGTAAAAACTACAACTGGGACTACTGATCCGAGTTTTCTACCAACCGCTACTGGAGTTACATTTGGAAGCTTTACGGCAGTAGGCACACCAGTGAATCCAAATGCAGCAGCACGTTTTTCATTTACTAACTGGCCAACAGGCTCAACTGGCGGAATAGCAGATTCTTTATATTCAGGAATGACAGGTTCGCTTAGTCCAACAGAATACTATCAATTTACAATAAGCCCAGCTACATGGTATTCGATATCTTTAGACACTATAAGTTTTACAAGCAAAAGATCATCTACTGGTTTTCGATCCTATTCTGTTCGTTCGAGTGCTGATGGATATGCAACAAACATTGTTAATGGAATGCGCGCTTCAACTCCATGGGTAAGTATACAAGGCAGTAATGAGTTTTACTTTAATCATGATACTTCTTCTAATACTTACAATAATGTGAATGGGAATTATATTTTATTAAGCGGAAGTACATTTAGTAATCTTACTTCTCCCGTTTCGTTTAGATTTTATGCATGGAATGCAGAGGCCTCAGGAGGAAGTTTTGGAATAGACAATGTAAGAGTACATGGAGTTGCCACATTAACTACAGGAATACATGAAACTACTTTTCAATCCATTTCAGTTTACCCCAACCCATCATCAAGCGGTATTTATACAATTGACCTTGGAAACAACTCGGATAATGCATTGGTTAAAGTTTATGATATTGTAGGGAATATGATTCTTGAAAAAGAAATAAATGCTGAAAACAAACTATCTATAGATTTATCAAATAAAGCTAATGGCAGCTATTTCATTCAAATTAGAAGTAATAATACCATTACAACAAAAAAGATAACTATAGTAAAATAAACATCTTTGCTTCGTAGTCATTTAAACGTCCTGCACAATTTGCGGGACGTTTTTGTTTTATCTTTGTTGCTCTTCCAATGGAAAAATCAGAATATATAAATAACATCGTTCGTGCATTACCTGACAATCCTGGTGTTTATCAATATTTTGATATTGAAGGGAAAATCATATATGTTGGCAAAGCCAAGAATCTAAAGAAACGGGTTTCTTCCTATTTCAACAAAGACCAAAGCGAAAATGGCAAAACTCAAATACTTGTCAGAAAAATAGCCGACATAAAATTTATTATTGTTGATACTGAGTTGGATGCGTTGCTGCTTGAAAACAATCTTATAAAAAAGTATCAGCCGCGATATAATGTTTTATTGAAGGATGATAAAACATATCCATGGATTTGTATTAAAAATGAACGCTTCCCGAGAGTCTTCTCTACCCGAAATTTTATTAAAGACGGCTCTTCATACTTCGGACCTTATGCTTCAGGAAAATTAATGCATACTGTATTGGATTTAATAAAACATCTTTTCAAATTAAGAAATTGTAATTTAAATTTAACTGATGAAAACATTAAAGCAAAAAAATTTAAAGTATGTCTGGAATATCATATCGGTAATTGTAAGGCTCCTTGTGTAGGAAGAGAATCGGAAGAGGATTATAATGAAACTATTGTCAATATTAGGGAAATAGTTAAAGGGAATATAAATTCAGTTTCCAAACATCTGAAAGAGTTGCTTAAGAAAGCGGTAGAAAAAATGGAATTTGAAAATGCTCAACTTATAAAGGAGAAGATTGATTTACTTGATACCTTTCAGAGTAAATCAACAGTTGTAAGCCCTACAATAAATAATGTTGATGTGTTTTCTATACTTTCAGATGAGAAAAATGCGTATGTAAATTTCCTTAAAGTGGTAAATGGCTCAATAATACAGGGACATACTGTTGAATTCAAGAAGAAACTAGATGAAAGTAATGATGAATTATTAACGCTTGCTATTGCAGAACTGCGAGAAAGATTCAATAGTGATTCAAAAGAAATAATTGTTCCTTTTGAAATTGAAACCGAGTTTCCGGAAGTGGAGTTTATTGTTCCACAACGTGGGGATAAAAAACATTTGCTTGAACTTTCATTAAGAAATGTAGAATATTATAGAAGGGAAAAAATAAAGCAGGAAAGCATGGTTGACCCCGAACGCCATACAAAACGCATACTTGAGCAAATGAAAAAAGATCTGCGATTGACTAAAGAACCTCGCCATATTGAATGTTTTGACAACTCTAATTTTCAGGGAGCATATCCAGTAGCTGCGATGACTGTGTTTAAGGATGCGAAACCAAGTAAGAAAGATTACCGCCACTTTAATATTAAAACAGTGGAAGGGCCTGATGACTTTGCTTCGATGGAGGAAATTATTTACAGAAGATATAAACGTGTATTAGACGAAAAACAATCGTTGCCACAGTTAATAGTGATTGACGGTGGTAAAGGACAATTGAGTGCTGCACTTGAAAGCCTTGATAAATTGGGATTGAGAGGCAAAGTAGCAATTATTGGAATTGCTAAACGCCTAGAGGAAATCTATTTCCCTGGTGATTCCATTCCTTTATATCTTGACAAAAGAAGTGAATCATTAAAAATAATACAACAGATACGGGATGAAGCGCATCGATTCGGAATTACACACCACCGAAGCAAACGCGATAAAGGAACTTTAAAAACCGAATTAACCGAAATAAAGGGAATAAGTGATACAAGTGCACAGAAACTGCTTTCGCATTTTAAATCAGTGAAAAATATAAAGGAAGCAAAGGCAGATGAATTGGTTGAAAGTATTGGTAAGTCAAAAGGAAATCTGGTTTTTGAATTTTATAGGGAAAGGTAAAAGCATTTATATCTAGCTGTTATTTTGTAGTTACATCCTTCTACCCCTCTTTTTTGTTTGATTCATTTCTCTCCTAAATTCAAAAATAAAACATTGACATTACGAATAAAACAATAATTTTGCTTTTCTACCGTTATTGGTAGGCTAATAAAATGAAACTTAGAAAAGTATATCTTTTAATTTTATCTGTCCTAATTGTTACGGGTTGTAAAACCACTAAGAATAATTGGTATTATCGTGGCTGGCACAATATGAATGCGCGATATAACGGATATTATTATTCACGTGAAAACATGAAGGAAACGCTGAAAAAGATTGAAAAAACCAAGAAAGACGACTTCACAAAGATAATTCCGCTATACATAACTACTGATAATAAAGATGCAAAGAACTATTATGCCGATTTCGATAAATGCATTAAGAAATCATCTACTGTTATTCAACGGCATTGCATAACAGATAAAAAGAAATTAGAAATACCTGGTGCATGTAAATGGATTGATGAAAATTATATGCTTATAGGTGAGTCCCATTTTTATAAACGTGACTTATTTTCTGCGTTAGAAGTATTCCAATATGTTGACAAAATATATGTAAAAGACCCGAAAGCAATTTATTGGGGAAAAATTTGGGAGATGCGTACTGACAATGAAATTGGCAGTTATTCTCTTTCGGAATCTATTATTGATGATATACGAAATGCCAAAGATTTTCCTAAAGATAAAGAATATACTAAACAATATGCGTTGGTAACAACCGATTTATATATGAAGGAAGGTAACTATGCAGATGCCATTACCGATATTTCTAAAGCGATAAAACTCACCAAAAAGAAGAAAGAAAAAGCACGTTATACATTTGTTTTGGCGCAATTGCATGAGAAATTGGGGAACAATAAAAAAGCATCTGAATGTTTTGGACTAGTACCAGATTTACATCCCAATTACGATATGGAATTTGCCGCTAAAATAAAGCAGGCTTCATTATTTGATGTAGAAAACGGCGATGATAAAGAAATACGTAAAGTATTGACTAAGCTTTTGAAAGATGAAAAAAACATCGAGTACCGTGATCAGATTTATTATGCATTTGCAAATCTGGATTATAAAGAAAAAGATATTCCACTTGCACTTACCGATTTAACTAAATCAATTAAGGCAAGTACTACCAACACTGCTCAAAAAGCGTTATCGTACTTAAAACGTGGCGATATTTATTTTGATATGCCTGATTATAGACGTGCAGCATCTTGTTACGACAGCACCATGCAGGTATTACCTAAAGATTTCCCTGATTATGCTGCAATAGATGAGAAAAGAAAAGCACTTGGTCAGTTAGTTTTCAACTTAAAAATAATTGAACTAGAAGACAGTTTGCAAACGCTAGCTAAAATGAATGAGAAAGACCGCAATAATTCGATTGACAAGATGATTGCAAAGATGGAAGAAGAAGATCGGGAAAAGGAAGAAGCCAAAAAACAGGCAGCTGCAAACGCTGCAAGTTCAGTACCTACTGTTACAGCAAATGCAGGAGGAAACAACGGCGCTTGGTATTTTTATAATCCTAATACAGTGAATTCGGGAGTGGCTGATTTTAACAGGAAGTGGGGAACTCGTAAGTTAGAAGACAACTGGTTCAGAGCAAATAAAGATGTAGTCCTTAGTCAGACAACTGCTGAAGAAACTGATGTTGATTCTACAGCAATAAAAAATAACACAGCGGGAAATAATAAAAAAAACAAAAAAGACCGGAATTATTATCTGAACAAAATTCCACTAACACCAGATGCGATTGCTAAGTCGGATGAGAAGATTGTAGATGCATACTATAATGCCGGTACAATTTATAAAGAGCAGATACTTAACAATAAAAAATCCATTGAAACATTAGAAGAATTACTAAAACGGTTTCCGGAAAATAAATATAAACTTTCCTGTTATTACCAACTTTACCGAACATATTCAGCGATGGATAATCAGCCTAAGGCAGATTATTATAAAAACATAATTCTGAATGATTATCCAAATACTGAATATGCTCAGATTATAAAAGATCCAAAACATGCAAAAGATTTATTGGCAAGTAAAAGCGAGGTGGAAATGTTTTATATCGGTACATATTCTATGTACACTTCAGGAAAGTATACTGAGGCTCTCGAAAACTGCAACAAAGCAGAATCTGATTTCGGAAAAAGTACCTTCATTCCTAAATTTGCTTTCATAAAAGCCTTATGTATAGGCAGATTACAGGATATTGATGCTTTTGATGCAGCACTAAAACAATTAATTGTGAAATATCCGAAAGATCCTATTAAGGATAAAGCGCAGGATATGGTTGATGCTATCAAAAAACAAAAAGAAGCTCCGAAGCCGGTTGTTAAAGTTCCGAATAATGACAGTACAAAAACCACCTCTACACCAAAAGATACGGTACCTGCAGGTTCAAAATTTGCTTTCAGAGAAGATGGTGAATATTATTTTGTGGTAATAGTTGATAATGGGAAAGGGGATTTAAATCGTTTTAAACAGAAATTATCAAATGCAAATACGGAATCGTTTAGTACGCTTGATTTAAACATCAATAGTATCTTTTTGGATTTACAACACCAATTGGTTTCTGTAAAAACTTTTGAAGGGAAAGATAAAGCTATGAATTACTATAATTTCTTCAAAAGTAAACCGGCCACATTTACTGACTTGGTAAGTGGAGCATACCAGTATTTTATTATTTCGGCTGAAAACTATACTACCTTTTACCGAGATAAGAATGTAACAGAGTATCAGGATTTTTTTACAGAAAATTATCAATAATTGTTGTTATATAATATATTTGTTTAATTTCGCTTTACCTAAAAAACTAAAAATATGGCAATGTTCAACTCTACATCAGAAAAATCAGGAATTGCAGATAGCTCCTCCTCATCAGTTAATATTATTGGTGCAGGCACCAAAATAGAAGGTGATATTGTAACCAATGGTGATATACGAATTGATGGATCGCTTACCGGTTCTATAAACGTGAAAGGCAAATTGGTGGTAGGCCCGTCTGGCTCGATTGAAGGTGAAATCATTTGCCAAAATGCTGACATTTCAGGTGTAATAAAGGGGAAAATTGGCGTTGCTGAATTATTGTCACTTAAGGCATCTGCAAAACTTACTTGTGATATTATTACTAACAAAATAGCTGTTGAACCGGGTGCAACATTCTCCGGATCCTGCAGTATGGGCGGAGTAATAAAAGATATTAAAGGTGCCAACACAGAAAAACCAAAAGTTTCCGAAAAAACCGCTTAATAATTACGCCAAGTATTCCGTAATGGGTTTCCAGATGGGAGCCATTATTTTTGTGGGTATGTATGGAGGCATTAAATTGGATGAATATTTAGGCATAAAAAAATTTCCGGTATTCACTATTCTACTTTCCTTATCTTCTGTTTTCGGAGCTATTTATTTTGTGATTAAAGATGTTTTGAAAAAGAAATAAATTACCAAGTTCTAAAACCTAAATAATACCGTGATAAAAAACTCAATTGTATTTTCCTTTATTTTAATTGTAGGTGCTTTGCTTTGGAATTTGTTTGTTCCTGAAAACTTAAAATCACCGGCTGCACCATATATAGTTATCTACTTTTTTATTGCCACCATTGCCACTCATCAGTTTTTAATAAATAAAAACAAACAATCGCCACAAAATTTCATTCGTGCTTATCTGGGAAGCACAGCGTTCCGTTTATTTTTGAATCTTATTATTATAATGATTTATATGCTGGTAAACAGAAGTGGAGCAATGTCTTTTACGCTTGCTTTTTTGGCTTTCTATTTCCTGTTTCTTATTTTCGAAATAATATCTTTACAAAAAGATTTGAAAGGGAAATAATTTCTTATCAATGAAAAAAGCTCCGAACACTTTTGTTCGGAGCTTTTTTGTTTATGAATACTTGATTTTATGTAAATTCATAAATTTATTCTTCCAGCCGAACCTTCCGGCTGGGCTGCCCGATGTTCAAGCTGAGCTGCCCGATGATCCGGCTGAGCGGCTCGACAGTCCGGTTGGGCTGCCCAATGATCCGGCTGGACGGCTGAATAATCCGGCAGTGCTGCCCGACGTTCCGGCAGGTCGCCTGAACAGTCCGGCTGAACTTCCCGATGTTCCAGTTGGGCTGCGCGAACATCGGATTTTCATTTCTTTAAAGAAAATAGGGGTTGTAAAATTAGGAGTTGTAAGCTATAATTGGTTCATTAGTGTTTTTTGACCTCATTTGGTTCCGCTAAGTAACAAAAAAGAGGGACAACTTTCGTCATCACTCCTCACTATTGGCTATTATTTAACTACTCTTTCCTGAAAATAATATTCTTCCCTCTGGTACCTCTGAAACGTTGTCTTTTCGTTTGGGTTTCTACAATAGATTTAAAATTATCCACATGTGCCGATTCCGGACTAATTATCGGATGTACATTATCTATCGTCTTTAATGTATCCACCACAAAAGGGATATGAGCTATCGGCAATTTGAATCTCCGTTTTGTAAAACCCATTAATAAGTTGGATTGAAACTGATCTGATGCCACTGCAATTTTTGTGAAACCCTTTTCTTTGGCTATCCAATAAGAGTTGTAAATATTCTCGGTAGTATGTTCGGCTTTATCTTCAATAAATATTTTTTCTTTTGGTACGCCCAATTGTTCAGCATATAACGCCATTATTTTTGATTCGACATACGGTGTATATACCGAACCACCCGAAAATATTACGTTTTTCGCAATTCCTTTATTGATTAAATAACAAGCCCAAATCACACGTCCTTTCATTGGCAAGCTCCAGTCTTTACCATCAAATGGGCAGCCGGGTACTATTATTACATCATAAGGTTGATTTTTTACTGCCCGTTTAAATAGCCTTCCGGGCGAAGGACGAAATAAAGCACAACTACTGAATAGTAGTATTGATGAAAGGATAAGGAGGAAGTATCTCAACATATTTATTTTAGAAAACAGAAAACATCCGCTAATGTTTAATCTTTATAATGATAAAATACTTACCATTCGCATTAAATCAGGATTCAGTTCCTGCAAATGTTTGGTAGCATTTTCAAAAGGAGTGTATTCAATATTCTTATCAATAATACCTACCATCACATTTGATTTTCCTTGCATTAGTGCTTCTACAGCAGCAAATCCCATCCGGCTGCTATTCACTCTATCCATTGCAGAAGGGTTTCCTCCTCTCTGAATATGTCCGAGAATTGTAACACGGGTGTCGTAATCAGGCAAACGGGTTTTTACCTGCTCCGCTATTTTAAAAGCTCCACCGGCTTCATCACCTTCGGCAACAATAATAATTTTTGAAGATTTATTTTTACGTCCGTTTTCCAATCGTTTTATTAAATATTCAATGTCGGTTTTCGTTTCCGGAATAATAATACTCTCCGCACCTACTCCAATTCCACCGCGCAATGCAATCAATCCGGCATCTCTCCCCATTACTTCTACAAAAAATAATCTATCATGACTTTCGGCTGTATCCCTTATTTTATCAACGGCTTCCACCACCGTATTTATGGCGGTATCATATCCTATAGTAAAATCCGTGCCTATTAAATCATTGTCAATAGTACCGGGACAGCCAACAATGGGTATGGTTGATATTTTACTGAACTCCAAAGCACCTCTAAAAGTACCGTCACCGCCAATGGCCACAATGCCTTCTATTTTATGTTTTTGCAAATTTGCCAATGCTCGCTTCCTTCCTTCCAACGTAAGAAACTCCTTGCTGCGTGCGGTTTTAAGTATGGTACCGCCACGATGAATAATATTAGCAACTGATTTGGCATCCATCACAATAAACTCATCATTTATCATTCCGTCATATCCGTGTCTTATTCCCATCACTTCAATTTTATGATAAATTGCCGTTCGCACCACTGCACGAAGGCAGGCATTCATTCCCGGCGAATCGCCTCCTGATGTTAATACTGCTATTTTTTTCATCGTATTAGTTACTATTAATTGACTACTTATTGTTTGTTCGGTTTTTTATATCCTTCTTCCAGTTTATGCACCTTTTTTGTTCCCTGATACATTTCATATTTCATAAATTTACATTCCAACGGACCATTAAATAAAGTGATTTTCCGTGAAGGACGCAGCCCTACATTTTTTAATGCTTCAATATTTGAACTCAATATCCAGCAATCATATCCTTGGAAATTCTTTTTGAAAGTATCGCCCATCATTTTATAAAGTTCTTCTATATTATCTTTATCCATCCGTTCGCCATAAGGCGGATTGATAACAACTACACCTCTTCCAGCAGGGACTTCAAAATCTTTCATATCACAATTTTTTACCGAAACTACATCATCCACTTTAGCAAGTTTGATATTTTCTTTTGCCTTTTTTGCCACATTTGGCGAAAGTTCTCCACCTAATATTTTCTGTTCGTGATTGGTAATTTTATCCACTGCCGAATCAAATATAGTATTCCAAAGTGCTTCATCAAAAGGCATAAATTTTTTCCAACGTTCAAACCCATAATCTTCGCGGTAATATCCCGGAGGAATATTATTTGCAATCAATGCTGCCTCTATCAATATAGTACCTGAGCCGCACATCGGGTCAATAAAATTTGTCCGTTTATCCCATCCGGTAAGCATTACCAATCCTGCTGCCAGCACTTCATTAATCGGTGCCAAATTTGTTTTATCACGGTATCCTCTTTTATGCAGTGACTCTCCTGAGCTATCGAACGCAAGTGTACACGTATCATTATGTATATGAATATTTATCCGCAATGTAGGTTTATCCAAATCAACGGATGGCCGTTCGCCATACTTAGCACGAAACTGATCCACAATGGCATCCTTCGCCTTCTGTGAAATATATTGAGAATGTGTAAACAAATCCGAGCTCAATACTGTATCAATTGCCAAGGTATCGGTTACATCCATATATTCTTCCCAATTGATAGCCTGTATCGAGTCGTAAAGCGATTTCTCATCTGCAACTTTAAACGTATGAAATGGCACCAACACTCGCAATGCGGTACGCAAACATAAATTTGTCTTGTACATAAATCCTTTGTCGCCAACAAAACTTACTGCGCGGTTATGTATTTCCACTTCTTTGGCTCCAAGCCGTTGCAGTTCCTGCGATAGTATTTCTTCCAAACCAAAAATGGTTTTAGCAATCATCTTTAAATCGTTTTCTTCTTTCACTTGATGTTTATTTTATGCAAATATATTGATAAATAAAAAAGGCTTCGCAATTAATGCGAAGCCCTTATTATTTCTTCTGAAAAATATTAATTATTCAGCTACTACTTCAAAAGTAACAGTTCCTGTAACTTCCTTGTGAAAACGAATATCAGCTGTATACGTACCAACAGTTTTCACTGCCTCTTCGCTCATCTTGATATTTTTTCTATCCACTTCGTAACCCAATTTTTTAATAGCATCCGCTAATTGAACGGAAGTAACCGAACCGAAAATCTTACCGGTTTCACCTACTTTTGCTCCTACTTTTACTACTACATCTTTCAATTTAGCAGCAGCAGTTTCAGCAGCAGCTTTTATTTTTTGCTCTTTAAAAGCACGTTGTTTTACCGTTTCTGTCAATACTTTTTTTGATGATACAGTTGCCATGGCAGCTATTCCTTTCGGTATCAAAAAATTTCTCCCGTATCCGGCTTTTACTTTTACAACGTCATCCTTGTATCCTAGGTTTTTAACGTCTTGTTTTAATATTACTTCCATTTTTAATTTCTTTTTTTAATGTTAATTACTCTGATTTAATCAATAATAAAACGTCTCGTTCTATTTCATTAAATCGGCAACATAAGGTAATAAAGCCAAGTGACGAGCACGTTTGATAGCTTTTGATACTTTACGCTGATATTTTACTGATGTACCTGTTAAGCGGCGAGGTAAAATTTTACCTTGCTCGTTAATAAATTTCAGTAAATAATTTGGGTCTTTGTAATCAATATACTTAATACCGCTTTTCTTGAAGCGGCAATATTTTTTCTTTTTCACGTCCACTGTGGGAGGTGCAAGATATCTAACATCGCTGTTTGATTTGTTATATGCCATTTTTTCCTTTTTTTAATTAATTAAGCAACTACTTTTTTTGTTTTGTTTCTTTTTCCTTCGCTGTAAGCCACCGCATGTTTATCAAGGGCAACAGTAAGGAATCGCAATAAACGTTCGTCACGTTTGTAAGCTACCTCAAGCTCAGCAACAAATGTTGCAGGACCTTGAAATTCGATTACATGATAGAAACCTGTTGTTTTTTTCTGAATCGGATACGTCAGTTTACGTAAGCCCCAATGGTCTTCGTGAACAATTTTGCATCCATTGTCTGTAAGTAACTTTTTGTACTTACTTACCGTCTCCTTTGCCTGTTCTTCAGACAAAACGGGAGTCATAATGAAGACGGTTTCATAACTTTTTAGCATTGTTTTTTTATTTAATTGTTAATAATTATTTATACCTTTTTTCTAAAAGGGACGCAAAGATAGAAAAATTTCTTATTCGGCAATTAATTATTTACCTTATAAATACATATTTATAAACTCCTGAAACCATCCTTATTATGATCTGATTCGATTTCAACTCCACCGGAAACATTCGCAATTGGTAATTATATTTTAAGTAGTTTTAGCCAAAAATAGCACAAGTGAATCCTTCTATTAATACTCAACTTATAAAAACTGAAGCCAATCGGTTGGGATTTGATTATTGCGGGATATCTAAATCGGATTTTCTGGAAGAAGAAGCGCCTCGATTAGAAAACTGGCTAAAGAACAATATGAATGGCAAAATGGAATATATGCACAACTATTTTGACAAGCGATTGGACACTAGGTTACTTGTCCCGAATTCAAAATCTGTAATTTCCTTATTACTCAACTATTTCCCTGAAGAAAAACAGATTGACCTATCTGCCCCGCGAATTAGCAAATATGCATATGGAATGGATTATCACTTAGTGATCAAGGAAAAATTAAATGCACTATTGGAATTTATTAAAGATAAAATTGGCCAAGTGGATGGTCGCGCATTTGTAGATTCTGCTCCGGTGCTTGATAAAGCATGGGCTAAAAAAAGTGGACTGGGTTGGATTGGGAAAAACAGCAATTTGATAAACAAAAAAAGTGGTTCGTTTTATTTTATTGCTGAACTAATTATTGATTTGGAACTTGATTATGATAAAGAAATAAAGGATTATTGCGGAACATGTACCCGCTGTATTGATGCCTGTCCTACATCTGCAATAGTGGCTCCTTACGTGGTGGATGGAAGTAAATGTATATCCTATTTTACAATTGAATTAAAGGAAAAAATACCTATAGAAATGAAAGGGAAGTTTGACAATTGGGTTTTTGGCTGCGATATTTGTCAGGATGTTTGTCCTTGGAATAGTTTTTCAAAACCCAATAACGAAAATCACTTCAGTGCCAATAAAGAGCTTATAGGAATGACAAAACGTGACTTCTACGAATTAACTGAAGAAACATTTAAACGCGTGTTTAAAGATTCGGCTATTAAACGAACAAAATTTAGCGGACTAAAAAGGAATCTGGAATTTATAAATCCTGACTAGGACTTGGTAATACTCTTAAATACTTCCTTAATAACATCTTTGTATTGATTCCCGTAAGTTGCAAGGCACCACATCATCAACATAACTTTTTCATCGGGCTTAAGCCATTTTGCAGCTTTGATCAGTTCTTTGCGGAAAAGAGTTTTATCAAAACTAACCTTTTCCAATATTTTTTTACTTAACTCAAACATGTTAATAAAGTTTTATTAAGGGTATTTTCAAATTGAACAACGAAGGTAAATCATTATTTGTAGAAAAGCAACAAAACAGTAAATTATTTTTACTGATTATTATGCCAATCGCCTTGTTGGGACTATTGAAGAAAGTAATGGTCTAATGGTAAAATGGGATTTAATAATCAGAATAAAGATTACATAAATCGGTACGGAATCCAATGAAGAAATAAGGTGTTTGTGTTTTTGAATAGTTTGTTTCCTGAATCCTATCTTCAAAACCAAGTTCAATTTTCAAGTCCATTTGTGTATCCAATACATATGCTGCACGCAAGGATGCAGTAATTAACTTAGTTTGGAACCCTTGAGTAGTAAAATTATAATATTCAGACTGTCGATTTGTATAAGAAATAAAAATATTCTTTCCGTAATCTGTTCCTGCGCTATCTGCACCATAAACAGCATAAATTAATTTCGCTTCAATAAAAAATCTTTTTATTCTATAGTTAAGAAATGTAGATTCTTCCCAGAAATTAGCCCCTAATGGGTGCGCCAAAGGCTGATTGAAGTGTCCATAATTTGATTGAACACTTCCCTCTGAATAGGTATATGGACGAACATAATTATATTCAGTTTGAAAATTCAAATGTTGTATTTTAAACAAATCGAAACTCTTAAAGCCCAACTGCACGCCTTGTTTGTTTCCCCACCAACCCCATTTGACAACATTATTACTTAAAACAGTATGTTCGATATCTGCTTTTACATTACCAAGTATAAATTCATCAATTATTAATTGTCCATAAAACTGTTGTTTCTTAAATGCCTTTAATTTAAAACTTAATCCTATTAAGGAATTATCCGGTGAGCCTACAGAATATTCAGTAGGACGAAAGAACATTACCGGATTTAAATAATTCATGTCGTACCCTCTGTAGCGACTGCTATCCGAACCTTGCCATACAACAGATTCGAAAAATCCAATATTTAATCGTTTGGTTACATTCCATCCTAAATAATGAAAAGAAGCATATTTATTTGACCAATCACTTTTCATTCCAGTAGGGTTAGTAACATCTTTCATGATGGTATATAAGTTTACATATGTAAAATGCCAGACGTTAGTTGTAATTTTGAGGAAAGGATAAGGTGCTGCAACATCTGATAAGAAAAGAGAACGATATCCATCTCCCCAGAATTGCTTATCCTGACCAACTTGAATATTGAAAATTTTATTGGGCATGTAGGACAAATAGCCGGTATAATATTGATATGCGTACTTTGGATTTAATGAATCATTGTTTGCATAATAAGCATAGCCTATTCCTGGGATTAAATGAGTTTGTTTTATGATTGAATCCATGCTGCTATTATATGTTGCTTTGCCTGCAAAAGCTTTAAAATTGAAAGAAAACTTGTCTCCAACATTACAAATTAGACTACCTCCTATTGCTAAATCACTTGTGACTCTTGAAGGAGATGATGTTTGATAGCTGCCTTCAGCTGTTAATAAAGGATATACTTCCAATAGAAATTTGTGCTTCCTTTTGTCTTCTGTTTCCGCTTTTGTACCTGCAAGTAATCGAGGGAATTTTGCAGTTGAATCTTTAATTTGATTGACATCAGAGAATCGGTAAGGCTTCACAAATGTCTGAAAATTCTGTTCTTTATCGTTATAATAATTGTCAAATCCCCAAAGAAAATCTCTGCTTAATGTATAATTTAATTGTTGTGAAAAGGAATTACAAGTACAAAGAAAAATAATAACTAAAACAAATGAATTTTTTCTATTCATTATTCAGGATGAGTATGGTTGAGCTTTCTTTTTTTGATAAAGAACGGAACTTGTGCCAAAAACAATGTAGTAAGAAAAATAATTATGAAAACATAAGTTGGATTTAGATAGGATAAGGAAAGACATAACGTAATTATAAAAACATTGACTGCATAAAGTATAATTACTGCCTTTTTATGACTACCGCAAATATCAATTAACCGATGATGTAAATGATTCCTATCTGCAGAAAATGGTGAAACTCCACGAACAGTACGATATATGAAAATTCGCAAAGTATCTGTTAATGGATAAACAAGAACAGACATGGCGAATATGGGTTTAGAAATTCTTAAAAGAAATTCGTTTTGTATTCCGCCAACATCAAAGCTGATTAATTTTATTGCCAGAATAGAAATTATTAAACCAATTGTTAAAGAACCTGAGTCCCCCATAAATATTTTCGCTGGTGAGAAATTAAAAAACAAAAATGCCAAAAGTGAACCCGCTAATGAAAAAGAAAGACATGACATTACAAAATCGCCCGCAAATGCAAACCAAGTTCCGAATGCCAGAGACGTAATCAAACCAATCCCACTTGCTAAGCCATCAAGACCATCAATTAAATTAAAAGCATTTACAACTACTATATATGTGAATATTGACAGAAAGACACTAGCCCAATATGGCAAATCTTCCATTCCGAAAATGCCGTGCATACTTACAATTCGGATATCTGCCATTAAAACCAAAATCATGCTAACCATTATGTGCGCAAGCAACTTTTTTACAGGGGCAGTTCCAATAATATCATCTTTTATCCCAACAAAAAACATTATTAGTAGCGTACTGAC
>CAIRRW010000366.1 GCA_903881065.1 uncultured Bacteroidota bacterium | reverse complement strand
TGGCTTTATTTCAAACCGCATTTTGTTTCGTTGCTGGCAATAATTCTTCCACTATTTATCATCTTCCCGTTATTAAAAAACAAGTTTAAAAACAATCTGAAAGAATTTTTGAAAGACAACTGGAATGCAGCATTTCTGGTAAGTGTGAAGATTGTTTTACTGTATTTAATTTTCTTTGTTGCAAAGGTAGGCGGCGATTTTATGTACGCACGTTTCATCATTCCAATTGCGCCATTTATTTATTTTATAATTCTTTATTCAATACTGAAACTGGTAAAACCGAAAAATGTAAATCTGTATCTCGGCGTATTAATTCTCGCAAGTTTTATAGAAACAACTTTGCGAATGGATATCTTTAAAAAGACAGATGCAAACGGAAAAGAAATAACAACCTGGAACGGCGATGTGTCCGACGAACGTTACGTTTACACGAGTTATTATCCAATGGAAGCAGAGATAAAAATGGGCAAGGCTTTGCATGATGCGTTTGAAGGAATAGATGCGCGAATGCTTATAAAAGGTGGGCAGGCTTGTATGGGATATTTTGCAAACTTCAGTTATATTCAGGAGTTTCACGGCTTGACGGATACATTGATAGCACATTCAAAAATTGAACATCGTGAAAGGATAGGTCATGAAAAGCACGGCAGCATTGAACATTTCGAAAACAAAGACATTAATTTCGTGTTCCCTATTCATGCACGGCCAATTACAAAAGATACGTTCCGCTACGCGAACATTAACTTTTCTCCATATCAATTCAAGACAGAAATAATTACTTACAACAGTAAATTAATTGCACAGTTAAAAGCAAAGCTCGTCGATAACTTCCAGTACACCGACTTTCCGGCGTATCTGGATTATTACATTGCCAACAAAATGCCGACATATCCGTATGATAAATTAAAAGCGGATTACGATAATTTCTCCCTTTATTATTTCAAACATAATGAAGATAAAGAGCGGGAAAATAAATTTATTGCCGCATTGATTGCTAAAAAAGTCTAATTTTACCCTCCAAATTATTAATATATAATTCTCTATAATGTTTTATTATAAAAAGTGGGCAATTGTTATTCCAATGGCTAATGAAGAGCAGGATTTTAAGCCCTTTATTGACATGTTGAATTTTGTTATTAATGAATTAAATCCAGGCAATATTTATTTTGTAATTGATAAAGCATCCAAAGACCGCACTCTTGAGCTTTGTCAGGAACTTAGCTCAAAAGATAACCGCTATGTAACCGTGTGGGCTCCCGAAAACAAAAATGTTGTTGATGCATATGTTCGCGGATTAAGAGAAGCGTACGAAGCGGGCCATGACCTAATTATTGAGATGGATGCCGGCCTTTCTCACGACCCAAGAGCTATCCCAATGTTCCTGCGTGTATTGAACGAAGGAAATGAATGTGCTTTCGGCAGTCGTTTTATAAATGGCGGTTCAATGGGTGATTCTCCCTTTAAACGCAGAATGTTATCTAAAACAGGAACTGTGCTTGCAAACATTTTATTGGGTACCAAGTTGAAGGATATGACTTCTGGTTATCAAGGATTTCATAGGGATGTGGTAGCGAAAATTATTAGCCATAATTTTAAGTCCAAGGCACATTTCTATCAAACGGAATTAAGATATCTATTACGTAAACGCAGAAATTTTGAAGTGCCTATTCATTATCAGGCACCTTCTCCAAGGGTTTCTCCTAAGGCTATTAAGAATGCCTATCAATCTTTATTCTATTATTTCTTTCAACGTTTGATTGGAAATAAACCGACTCTTTAGTCATTCGTTCACTAGTTTATTAGTCTGCAATTGATAATTGTTTAACAATATAACACTTCAACAAAATACATATGTCAAAATCATTAATAATAACTTCTATAGCAAACGACAAACATCCTATCTTAATTCAGTTTGCAGAGGAATGTAAAAAACGTAATCTTAACTTTATTGTTATTGGCGATACTAAATCTCCTGTGGAATTCAAATTAGAGGGATGCGATTTCTGGAGTGTGGAACGTCAGCAGACATTACCTTTTTCTTTGGCAAATATTATTCCAACTCGTCATTATTCCAGAAAAAACTTAGGTTACTTACTTGCAATAAAAAACGGCGTTACAGAGTTGGTGGAAACGGATGATGATAATATTCCAAGAGAAGAATTCTGGAATGAAAAACAACGCGAAGTAAAAAGTTATGCCTTCGAAAATACCGGTTGGGTGAATGTGTATCATTATTTCACTAAACAGTTTATTTGGCCGCGTGGTTATCCTCTGGAAGAACTGCAAAAGAAACAAACGGAACTTTCTGCTTTAAAGTTGGTCGACATCAATTGCCCAATACAACAAGGATTGGCAGATGAGAACCCAGATGTAGATGCAGTATATCGACTTACCTATCCATTGCCACTTTCATTTGAAATTAAGAATAAGATTGCTTTAGGTAGAAACGCCTGGAGTCCATTCAACTCTCAGAATACACATTGGTTTAAGGAAGCATTTGCATTGATGTATCTTCCTTCTTATTGCAGTTTCCGAATGACTGATATTTGGCGAAGTTATGTAGCACAGCGTATTGCATGGGAGTGCGGTTGGAGTGTACTTTATCACGAATCAACTGTTTGGCAGGAACGCAATGAACATAACCTGATGAAAGATTTTGAAGATGAAATTCCAGGTTATACCAATAATTTAAAGATTGGGAAAGAGCTTCAAAGTCTTTCTTTGAAAGCAGGAAAAGAAAATATCTATGAAAATCTGGTAACTTGCTATCAGAAATTAATTGATATAAATGTTGTAGGTAAAGAGGAAATGTCCTTGTTGAATGCGTGGATTGCTGATTTGTCGAAACTGTTATAACAAATAAATAAGCTACCTTTGTACAAATAACAATAATAATAATTTGACATTTAGAGATTTTAAATTTGAGACAAACCTTCAGGAAGGGCTAGATTCAATGGGGTTTGAAACCCCAACACCAATTCAGGAACAGGCAATTCCAATTATACAAAACAATAAAGATTTAATAGGTTGTGCACAAACAGGCACAGGAAAAACTGCAGCTTTTCTTCTTCCCATATTAAATAAACTAGCTATAAACCCAACCGATTCTACAAATACTTTAATTGTAGTTCCTACCCGTGAGCTTGCATTACAGATTGATCAGGCATTACAGGGATTCTCCTATTTTACTTCCGTAAGTTCTCTTGCTATCTATGGTGGTAGTGACGGCAGCGTATTTGAGCGTGAAAGAAAAGCTTTAACGGAAGGTGCAAATATTATTATTGCAACTCCAGGCAGATTGATGGCTCACTTAAATATGGGTTACGTAAAGTTTGACAAACTGGAAACATTAATACTTGACGAAGCTGATCGTATGCTAGATATGGGCTTTGTGGATGATATATTAAAGATAACAACTTACCTTCCGAAAACAAAACAAACTTTAATGTTTTCGGCTACAATGGCGCCAACTATTCGTGCACTTGCAAACAAACTATTACATAATCCTGAACATATAAGTATTTCACTGGCGAAACCTGCGGAAGGTGTAATACAAGGAGCGTACCTTGTATATGATGGACAGAAGAATGCACTAATAAAGTTGTTGCTTGCAGGTAAAGAATTAACAAGTGTTATCATTTTTGTTTCCACTAAAATAAAAGTGAAGGAATTGGAACGTGATTTACAAAAGGCTAATCTCAAAGCAAAAGCAATACATTCTGATTTAGAGCAAAACGAACGGGAAGAAGTACTTCGTAACTTCAGAAGCAAACAATTACAAATATTAGTGGCTACGGATATTCTTTCTAGAGGAATAGACATTGAAGATATCGGGCTTGTAATAAATTATGATGTGCCAGGTGATGCTGCCGATTATATTCACCGAATTGGGAGAACTGCCCGTGCTTCTGCAACAGGAGTCGCCCTGACATTTATTAATGAATGGGATCAACAGAAGTTCCTACAGATAGAAACATTAATAGGGAGTGAAGTAAAAAAACTGCCGTTACCAACTGAAATGGGGACAGGGCCTGAATATGCTCCGCTGGTAAAAGTAAAAAAGCCTTTCCTGAAAAAGAAAGGTTTTAATAAAGACAGACGACCAGCAAGAAAATAATTATTTTCTTGTAAGAAGCGGCCACACTACCATAATTACTTCTTAAATTTTCTTGTTTCTTTAAACTAGTTTCAAAGGATATGATTATTATTTGTTAGTAATCATTTTAAAACCCAACTACAATTTCATTACATTTTCATGGAATACTATAACAGTTGGATATAGAAATATCTGGACTTTTGTTGTGTAAAGAATTAATTAATATTATTTTTAAACTCTCTAAACCCCTTAATTCATGAGAAAACTATTTATTGTTTGCAGTGTTGCCTTATCTGTTAATATAGCATCTGCACAAGGTCCCGAAGTAACTTCGTGGATACAAAACACAACAGCTACCAATCCTTCTTACCCTTCGCTTGTAACCAATTGTCAATTGGTTCAGTATTCAGCAACAGAAGTTTATGTGAGTTGTACATGTATTCCAGGGTATGCTATCGGTCCTTGGTCTGGCAATCCAAATACACCTGCTAACCAAAACTTTGTTTTCAAATTTACCCGCTCTCCTCAACATAATACGGGAATAGCTACAGCCATTGGTCTTGGGCATACCGGTGTATGGACAAACGGTGTAAGTGTATTTAATGTATCCGATGCAATGAGTTATAATAATGCAGGAGTTTGGTATCGTAATGCCTATTTCTGGGAAGGCGGTGGTTTTGATGCCTGCCTCGGACATCCGCAGCAGCAAGGCGAATACCATCATCACGTTTCTCCAAAATGTTTGTATGATGATACTGACAGTACACATCATTCACCAATTATTGGTTATGCTTTTGATGGCTTCCCAATTTATGGTGCCTATGGATATGCCAATGGAACAAGCGGTGCAATAAAAAGAATGACGTCGAGTTATGTGGATACTACAACTAATCTGCGTGCAAACGGACCCGCTTTAAGTAGCACGTATCCTAAAGGCTGTTTCATTCAGGATTTCAAATATGTTACGGGCTTGGGTGATTTGGACGATCACAATGGCAGACTTTGCGTTACTCCTGAATATCCAGGCGGTACGTATGCTTACTTTGTTACTATTGACAATAACTTAAATCCTGTGTTCCCGTATACTCCTTATGGATCGTATTATGGCTTAGTGCAAACGGGTAATACCGGACCTACTGGTGGTCATGTTACTATTACCGAAACTACTACTGTATATACATCGGTTTCAACTGGTATCGAAGAAGCTAATAAAGGCATTAAGTTTGAGTTCATTCCAAATCCGGTTCAAAATTATGCTTATATTTATTTCACTCCTGATAGCAGAAATAATATTATAGGCAGTTTGTATAACTCCACAGGGCAGCTTGTACAGACCATTGAAAATATGCAGCCAAGTATTTCCTATGCGTTGGATATGACTATATATCCTGAAGGAATTTACTTTTTGAATTTAGTTTCGGGAGATAAAAAAGTAGTTCAGAAGATTGTGAAAGTAAAATAACTTTTTTGAAAACGTCTTTTAATATTATTTTATGCATGGCAACTATTTTGGTTGCCATGTCTTTTTCTGCTAATAAAAAGGAGAATAAAGGCAAACTTACAGTCAACTTTAAAAACTATGTGGGCAACGAAATAGTAAAACTTGATTCATCTATTTATAAAAATGAAGTAGGACAATCTTTCTCTGTTACCAACTTCAAATATTATGTAGGAAACTTTCGTTTGAAAAGAAAGGATGGAACAGAATATATTTCATCGGATTATTATTTAATTAAGGAAGATGACGAACAATCAAAACAAATTGTACTGAATAATATTCCCGAAGGCGAATACGTTTCCTGTAATTTTATTATTGGTGTGGATAGCGCACATAATTGCAGTGGCGCACAAACAGGAGCGTTGGACCCTGCCAATGGAATGTTCTGGGCGTGGAATACCGGATATATTTTCATGAAACTGGAAGGTAAATCGCCTGCTTCCAAGTTAGCCGGACATACTTTTGAATTCCATATCGGAGGATATAAATTTCCGAATAATTGTATTCGTCATGTAAATCTGGAAACAAATAAACTGATAATCGCTTCACATAAAACAGTTTCGATGGAAATAAAAGCGGATGTACTTGAAATTATGAAATCTCCTGTTACTATTGATTTATCAAAGCTTTCATCGGTTACTGATTTTCATAATGCTACAACTATTGCTGATAATTACAAGGATATGTTCAGCATATTGCACATAAATAATGAGAAGTAAATTAATAATAATATCGCTTTTTTTATTGACTGCTGCATTTGTTTTCAATAGTTTTATTGACGATAATCCGTATTTTAAAATAACGAAGGACGATGTTGTACTTACCGTTCCGAAAGGGTTTCCAAAGCCAACCTACACGTTCAAAAACAATACAATTACTCCTGAACGTTTTGTATTGGGACGAAAACTATTTTACGATCCTATCCTTTCCAAAGACAGTTCTACCAGTTGTGCATCGTGCCATCAGCGCATTGCAGCGTTTGCACATATCGACCATGCATTGAGCCATGGCATCAATGGATTGATAGGGAAACGAAATGTGATGCCGCTTCAAAATCTTATCTGGAAGGATGCTTATATGTGGGATGGCGGCGTAAATAATCTGGAAGTGCAACCGATAAATCCGATTACCAATGCTGTGGAAATGAATGAAACATTGGCAAATGTGGTAAATAAATTACGGCATAATAAAGCGTATGCCGCTGAATTTAATGAAGCGTATAATGATACGGTCATCAATTCGGAACGGATATTAAAAACACTGGCACAGTTTACAGGCTTAATGATTTCGAGCAACTCCAAGTATGATAAATATGTGGAAGGAACTATTGAGCTTACTGAAACGGAACTGAACGGATTGAAAATATTCAAAACCAAATGTGCCAATTGCCATAAGGGAACTTTATTTACTGATAATAGCTTTCGGAACAATGGAATAAAGCGGGATTCAGCGCTTAATGATAACGGCAGGGGAACAATAACTGGCAATGCTGCCGACAATAATAAGTTTCAGGTTCCGTCGCTTCGGAATGTGGAAATGACCTATCCATATATGCATGATGGGCGATTCAGGAATTTGCAACAGGTATTAAATCATTATTCCAACCCTACAAACTTTGATAAAAACTATGATTTAAGTTTGAATAAAATAGATGTATTATCCGAGCAGGAAAAAGCGGAGGTGATTGCTTTTCTGAAAACACTTACCGATAAAGTATTTTTATACGACAGAAGATTTGCTGACCCCAATATGCATTTTTAGGTGTCATTTCTTTAAGGTTTAGTAATAAAAAAGTCCCGAAGAAATTCGGGACTTTTTTGTATTTATACATAAAACTTTGTACTCGATACTTCCTATATTATTGTAACCATACAAGCTATTCCATCTTTACCTGCCACACCTTTGGCATCGATATAAAAACCGATAAGGTAACACGTTTTACCTACTTGGTCAGGTGTCCAGCCTTATCTTATAATTCCTTCGGGAGTAAAAATATACGGCAAAAACGAATTAACAAAAAGGTTAAACCTTAAAAATTTAAATGATACTATCATTGTATTTTTGTATTATTTCGATTGATTCTTTCTTCACCTTTTTACAATCATTATTCGGCATTGTTTCTCTTTTTACTGTTTTTTCATTTTTAGTTAATTTAATTTATATTGAATATCAATGTTTTAATGTAAAGTAAGTTTCCTTTTTCCGTTCCGACGAACTATTGTTCCATTTCCCTTTTTTATTGTTGGTAGAGACCAAATTATTGTTGGTA
>CAIRRW010000365.1 GCA_903881065.1 uncultured Bacteroidota bacterium | reverse complement strand
TCGTACTTCGGCAGCCGAAAGTTTAATGTGCCTACATTAAGGTATCTGCTCGCAATAGGTCTCATCATCGCCAGTATAAAACTGATGTTTGCTTAAACAATAAATTATACATTGATAATAGAAAAAATAGTAGTTAAGATGAAAAATAAAATCATAATTAAAACACATATATAATGAAAAACATTTCCTTATTAATCAGCTTACTTTTTGTGTCCGCTTTTTATTTCAGTTGTCAAAATACAACCAGTTCAAAATATCAATGCCCAATGAAATGCGAGGGAGAAAAAATATACGACAAGCCTGGAACTTGTCCGGTTTGTAAAATGGATTTGGAGAAAATGGATAAGAAAACTGCAGACGGAACAAATAATAATTCGGCAAGCAAAGTAACTATTATTGGTGCCATGAAAAACGTGATGCACAAAGGAGAATTGTTCGCAACTATTAATCTGGATACCATCCGCAACAAACAGCATTTGTATGGCATTGGTCCGGTTGAATATTTAACCGGCGAAATATTAATACTGGATGGTAAAGCGTATAAAGCAGAAGCAGCAACAGATACATCGGTGAAGATGACAGAAACATTTAATCTGAAAGCTCCCTTTTTTGGATATGCCAATATTGAATCATGGAATGAAAAAACAATTCCTGACAGTGTTTCAACTATCAAACAACTCGAAGATTTTCTGGATAAAGCAACCAAGGATTATCCACGTCCGTATTTTTTTAAGCTTGATGCAACCGTTGATAATGCAACAGTTCACATCGTTAATTTACCTGCCGGCACCAAAGTATCTTCGCCCGAAGATGCTCGTCAAGGTTCAAGAAAATATACTGTTACCAATAAAAAAGTGGAGATACTTGGTTTCTTTTCTACCGAACATAAATCAATATTCACGCACCACGACACGTTTGTTCACATACATCTAATAACGGATGATAAATCAAAAATGGGACATCTGGATGAGTTGAAGATAACAAAAGGAACAGCTAAATTATATTTGCCAAAGCTGTAAGTTCTTATTTTATGATGTAAGTAATTTACGATGCTATTCAGTAATTACTTTTTAATGTAGATCCTAAATCTTTTCTACCTTTGCGCCTCAAAAATAAAAACAATGAGCGATACTAAAAACGTAGGCTTTGGTACCAAAGCAATACATGCAGGTCAGGAACCCGACCCAACAACAGGAGCGATAATGACTCCTATTTATCAAACATCCACGTACACACAGGCATCTCCCGGAAATCATAAAGGGTATGCGTATGCGCGTGGTAAAAACCCAACACGTACTGCGTTGGAACAATGTATTGCAGAGCTGGAAGGAGCAAAACACTGTTTGTGTTTCAGCAGTGGAATGGGCGCTACTGATGCGGTTGCAAAGCTTATGCGTCCAGGTGATGAAGTAATTACCGGCGATGATTTATATGGCGGAACGTATCGTATGTTTACTAAAGTATTTGCAAACTTCGGTATCAAATTTCATTTCATTGATATGAAAGATGCGAACAACATCAAAAAATATATCAATGCAAATACAAAAATGATTTGGTTGGAAACACCTACCAATCCTACCATGCAGATTATCGACATAGAGGCATGTTCGAAAATAGCAAAGGAACACAAGTTGATTCTTGCTGTTGATAATACATTTGCATCGCCTTATTTACAGAACCCGATGGCGCATGGTGCTGATATAGTAATGCATTCGGTTACTAAATACCTTAGCGGACATAGCGATGTAATAATGGGTGCGCTGTGTACAAGCGATGAAAAACTGTATACTGATTTAGCGTTTATACATAATAGTTGCGGTGCCGTGCCGGGGCCAATGGATAGCTTTTTAGTGCTTCGTGGAATTAAAACACTGCATGTTCGTATGGATCGTCATTGTTTCAACGGACGCAAAATAGCTGAGTTTTTAAAAACACATCCAAAGATTGATAAATTATACTGGCCTGGTTTCCCCGACCATCCCAACCATGATGTCGCGAAGAAACAAATGAAAGATTTC
>CAIRRW010000364.1 GCA_903881065.1 uncultured Bacteroidota bacterium | reverse complement strand
CGTCTTCAACTTCATGTTCGTCCTGCTCAAAATCTTTATCATTATAATGAAACATTTTCCATTCTCCATTGGTGTATTCCAAAGCAGTAAGGTTTTCTATCCAATCCCCCGAATTGAGGTATTCTACTTTACCTTTATCGGTTTGAATGGTTTTCATTTCTGGATGATGGATATGCCCGCATAGAACGTAATCATAATTATTTTCAATAGCGATGTCTGCTGTTGTTTTTTCAAAATCATTAATAAACTTTACTGCCTGCTTTACACTATTCTTAATGTTTTTTGATAAGGATATTTTCTCTCTGCCAAGTTTTACTGAAAACCAATTACATAATGTATTTATGTGAATCAACATATCATATCCGTGAGAACCCAGTCTGGTGAGCCACTTGGAATGTTTCATTGTAACATCAAATACATCCCCATGAAATATCCATGTTTTTTTACCATCCAAATCAATGAGCAATTTATTATCTATTACCAGAGAACCCATTTTAAAGCCTGCAAATTTTCGGAGCATTTCATCATGATTGCCTGTGATGTAATATACTTTTACTCCTTTGCTAATCCATTTTATTAACTTATGAATTACCCGCATGTGTGATTTCGGCCAATATCTTTTGCTGAATTGCCACATATCAATTATGTCGCCATTAAGAACTACCATTTTTGGTTTTACACTCCTCAAATAATTAAGCAGTTCTTTACTTTTGCAACCATAAGTTCCTAAATGAACATCTGAAATAACAAGTAAATCAATTTTTCTTTTTTTCTTTTTTATATTTTTCTCCATAGTTATTTTATGCATTATTTAAATGCAGAGTATAATCCAGACATCTGAATTAATGACTGATAATAATTTGTTTTAAAGATTGAAGTTTTGCGATTGAACTTATTGAGTAAAAGCTCAGAAATTATAAGGGACAGAAAAATCTTAATGAATTGTTTTCTTGAAATTGTATTTTGTATATCAGACAATCAATAATGTTTGATACAAAATTAGGGTCTCAACAAAAAGGAATGTTTAGGTTAATGTGATATTAATGTTATTAATATCCTATTAATTAATTGTAAAAGGGATGAGTTAAATTTGAATAAAATTCGCAATAAATTATAATGTAGAATATACTTTTTCGCTTGTAAGGTTACCGTTTTCATCCCACATCAGCCATTTTCCTATCTTTTCACCTAATGCGTAGTGCATCTCACAGCGGTTTATTCCATTGAAATCCCAGATTAACCAGGTACCATCTTTTTTACCATTTACATAATTTGCGGTGGCGGTTTTATTTCCTTTTTCATCAAATCGTATCCATTTGCCATTCTTCTCATTATCTATAAACTCTCCTGTTTCACTTATTGTTCCCGAAGGATAATAGTAGGTAACTGCACCTTTTGTTTTGCCTTCAACAATTGTAATGGTAAAATCTTTTGTCTGGTTAGTAGTATAGTTGGTGTATGAGCCGGTATATAATTTTCCACCTTCGGTAAAGTATAAACCATCTTTGACAGTAATATTTTGAGCAACTAATCCATATACAAACACTATGCATGTAAAGGATAACGCAATTAATTTTTTCATGATTTCCAGGTATTAAGTTTACTGATATTGTTTTTGTAACGAATCGTTAATCTTTTAGTAACACAAAATTAGATACAGTAATGTAAACTTAACATTAAGTTTACTCGCGAGGGATTCGCTTGAAGCATTTTTAAAAACAAAAGCCTTTGCAAAGGTTCACTGCAAAGGTTTTTAGAATAGTATGATTGTGGTCAGTTATTTGGAAGCTAACTCGATAGTAATAGTATTGTATGAAAATGGGTTAACTTTAACTTTCGTATCCTTATAAGAAATGTACTTTATTTCTACATCTACATTATTTATATTTATAATTGCAGTGAAATTTCCATTCAAATCTGAATAAATTGTTTTGTTATCAATCAATATTTCTGCACCTGTAATTTCTTCACCACTTATTTTGTCAACCACTTTGCCGAATACCAATACAGTGGTTTCTTTGCTATTTACCGTTGATGTTTTTCCTGCAAAAAT
>CAIRRW010000363.1 GCA_903881065.1 uncultured Bacteroidota bacterium | reverse complement strand
ATATTTATTACTTCTTCCAAAAATAATGAATGGGCGGCGTTAGATATAGGTATGTGTGCACAAAATATGATGCTTGCAGCTAAATCACTTGGTATTAGCAGCTGTCCTATAGGGCTGGCAAAGTATATTGAGAACACAGATGAATATTCCAGATTAAATATACCAGCAACTGAGCAGATACATCTGGCTGTAATATTTGGCTACGGAGACGAGAATCCGGAGACACATGAAAGAAGGAAGGATAATGTAGTTTATTTAAAGGCTTCGTAATTTTTAAGTATTAAAAAATAATAGACGGATGAAAAAAATTCCATTTACTACTCTTTCTGAAAACCTTTTTCAATGCCTGCAAAACAAATGAGGTAGCATAATATTGTTTTGCTTTGAAAGAAAAGACCAATAGAAAGTTGGTCTTTTTTTATTTCATAAATGTTTCCACGCAGTTAATTAAACCTATAAACATAAAAGTACCTAACTTCACCTACATTAATAATATTTATACCTTAATTATACACGCGATAATTGAATAAATTAATACATTTGCACTCTTATAATTTTAAAAACCAAAGAATTGATATTCGTGAAAAAGAAATATGTTTATTTAATGTTCTTAACAACACTGTTGTTTTCGGCTTGCAGTACAAAAATGGATGTTACCGGTCAATATAAAGAAACAATGGTTGTTTATGGGTTATTGGATCAATCACAAACTAAACAATATATTAAAATCAATAAAGCATTCTTAGGACAGGGAAATGCATTTGCATATGCACAGCTAAAAGATTCTTCTCAATATGCACATGCATTAAGTGTAAAGCTTCAAAGGTTGGATGTTTATGGGAACTTGGTTTCAGAAAAGACTTTATCAGCAGATAATTCAATACCAAAAGACCCGGGAATTTTTTATAGTCTCGATCAGGCAAATGTTATTTATTCTATTGATAGTGCAGCATTAGGTGCTGGGTTTTTTAATACAGCAAATAATTACAAGTTGGTTATTTCTAATAGTGAAACAGGAACACAGGTAAGTGCTCAAACTTCATTAATATCCAGTATAGGTTTATTTGTAAGTCCTACTCCTTCTACAGCTGCAAATCCAGTGCTTAGTTTTATAATACCAAATAATGATAATTTTCGCTTCTTTATAAAATGGAATAGCGGAGCAAATGCAAGAATTTACCAGCCATCTATCCGTTTTAATTATATAGATTCTACAATAAGTGGAACAGATGCAGGGAATGATACGTTGCATCTCGATTGGCAATTTCCTTCTCAGAATACCCAAGGCTTAGGAGGTAACGAAGCTATGGAATTTGATTTCATCGGGCAGGAGTACCTGCAATTTATTGGTAGCCAGTTAAGCGGCAAACCTTTACCTGCAATTGCCAGAAGGGCATTAAAAACAGAAATACATTTAACTGCAGGAGGGGATGATTTGAATACATATATTCAGGTTAATGCTCCTTCAACTGGAATAGTGCAGGATAAACCGATTTATACTAATATTACAAATGGATTAGGGCTTCTCTCTTCCCGATTCAATGAGCATCCAATTAGTAGAAAGTTGCAGTCAACCACATTAGATTCGCTTGCTTGTGGACGCTACACAAAGGGATTGAAATTCCTAAACTCAACAGGCAATCTGATAATTTGCCCTTAAAACTACTGCCTCTTTGTCATATTTTAAACGCCATAATTTGATTATGGCGTTTTTTTATGCCATAATTACAACAAAAAGGTAATGGCATAATGATTGAAAAAGGCTAACCGTAATATTAAAATTGTAACAACTAAAATTTAAATAAAATGAGCAAAATAATTGGAATCGATTTAGGAACAACAAACTCTTGCGTATCCGTAATGGAAGGTAATGAGCCGGTTGTAATTCCTAATAGCGAAGGAAAACGTACGACACCTTCTATTGTAGCATTTGTGGAAGGCGGTGAACGTAAAGTGGGCGACCCTGCTAAACGTCAGGCAATCACTAATCCTATAAAAACTGTATATTCTATCAAACGATTTATGGGACATACGTTTGATGAAGTAACAAAAGAAATTACTCGCGTACCTTATAAAGTGGTAAAAGGAGACAATAATACTCCACGCGTTTTGATTGACGACAGAAAATATACCCCTCAGGAAATTTCTGCAATGATTCTTCAGAAGATGAAAAAAACTGCTGAAGATTATTTAGGACACGAAGTAACAGAAGCAGTTATTACTGTTCCTGCATACTTTAATGATGCACAACGTCAGGCAACTAAAGAAGCTGGAGAGATAGCAGGTTTAAAAGTAAAACGTATAATCAACGAACCTACTGCAGCTGCTTTAGCGTATGGGTTGGATAAAAAACATACAGACCAGAAGATTGTAGTATTTGACTGCGGAGGAGGAACACATGACGTGTCAGTTTTGGAATTAGGTGATGGTGTGTTTGAAGTAAAATCAACAGACGGCGATACTCACTTAGGCGGTGATGACTTTGACCATAAAATAATTGACTGGTTAGTTGCTGAATTTAAATCAGAGAATGGCGGTTTGGATTTATCAAAAGACCCAATGGCTTTGCAACGTTTGAAAGAAGCTGCTGAAAAAGCGAAGATTGAATTATCGAGCACAGCAACTTCCGAAATTAACTTACCTTATATAATGCCTGTTGATGGAATACCAAAACATTTGGTACGTACTTTAACTCGTGCAAAGTTTGAACAGTTGGTTGATGATTTGATTAAACGTACTATCGAGCCTTGCAAAACAGCTTTGAAAAATGCAGGTTTAACTGTGAATGATATCAACGAAATAATTTTGGTGGGTGGTTCAACTCGTATCCCTGCTATTGTGGATGCAGTGCAAAAGTTTTTCGGAAAAGCTCCTTCGAAAGGAGTGAATCCTGATGAAGTGGTAGCAATTGGTGCTGCAATTCAAGGTGGTGTGTTGACTGGTGAAGTAAAAGATGTTTTGTTGCTGGATGTTACTCCGTTATCATTAGGTATTGAAACTATGGGCGGAGTGTTCACAAAATTGATTGAATCAAACACAACTATTCCTACTAAAAAATCAGAAACATTTTCTACTGCAAGCGATAATCAGCCTTCGGTACAGATTGTGGTTTATCAGGGAGAACGCGCTATGGCGAGAGATAACCGTAAGTTAGGGGAATTTAACTTAGATGGAATACCTCCTGCACCACGCGGTGTGCCTCAAGTAGAAGTTACTTTTGATATTGATGCCAATGGTATTTTGCAAGTATCTGCTAAAGATAAAGCAACAGGTAAATCGCATAACATACGTATTGAAGCGAAATCAGGATTGACTGAGGATGAAATCAAACGAATGAAAGCTGATGCTGATGCAAATGCGGAAGCAGATAAAAAAGCAAAAGAGGAAATCGAAAAAATAAATACTGCTGATTCTACTATCTTCCAGACAGAAAAACAATTGAAGGAGTATGGAGATAAAATTCCGGCAGAGAAAAAATCAGTGATTGAAGGTGCCTTGACAGAATTAAAAACTGCTCATGCATCTAAAGATTTGACGGGTATTGATGCCGCTCTTGAAAAACTAAATGCAGGATGGCAAGCCGCTTCGCAGGATATGTATAATGCAACGCAAGGTGCTGGTGCAAATGGAAATCCACAGGGTGGAGAACCTCATACCGAGGAAAAGAAAGACAGCGAAGTAACCGACGTTGACTTTGAAGAAGTGAAAGACGAAAAGAAATAAGTTTTTTGTTTGTGAATGAGTGATTAATTGAAAGCCCCGCAGAAATGCGGGGCTTTTGATTTTTTAGTTTTGTAGAAAATAATAAGGAAAAGCGTAACTATGTTTTTTGCTTTTTCTTTTTAGCAGCAGGAAACAAAACATTATTTAATATAAGTCTGTAACCTGGAGAATTAGGGTGAAGACTTAAATCTGTTGGAGGATCTTCTACACGGTGCTGATAATCTTCAGGATCGTGGCCGCTGTAAAAAGTATATGTTCCTTTTCCAAACTCGCCATGAATATAACGAGCTTCGTTGGCAGCTTTATTTTCACCTAAAATTAAAACATTTGGTTTAATATATGTTTTGTCGAAACCAACTGTTTGCCCCCAAAAACCTTTTATTATCTGTTCGTGATTCTGACAAAGCATAGTTGGCACCACATCCCACTTTGCAGAGAAATCAAAGAGAGTAAACAAGTCATTCTTTTGAGTTACACCGTATTTCTGTGCACGGCTATCATAAGTATCAATATTTGATTTTTTGTACTCAAATGGATTGGTGCTTAAAGTAAAGCCTGTAAAAGCAAATGTTTTTGAATAATCCAGTTTGTGATTATAGTCGGGAGTAGAGCCGTCGCCATCAAACATAGATTCGCAAACATCCAGACTTTCGGCAGCCAAAGCAATATCATAGCTGTCGGGTGCGGAACACATGGCGAATAGGAAACCTCCGCCTGCAGTAAAGTCACGAATCTTTTTGGCAACAGCCAGTTTCATCTGTGATACTTTCTGGTAGCCTAATTTAGCAGCACTTTCTTCCAGTGTTTTCTGTGTTTCCTGATACCAGGCAGCATTTTTATATTGCGCCCAGAATCGGCCATATTGTCCTGTAAAATCTTCATGATGCAAATGCAGCCAATCGTATTTTACCAATTTATCCTGCAATATTTCTTCATCATACAATACATCGTATGGGATTTCGGCATAGGTAAGCACCAATGTTACCGCATCATCCCAAGGTTGTTTGAATTTAGGAGAATAGACCGCCATCTTTGGAGCTTTTTCCAGTTTCACATCTTCCATGTTAACTTCAGGGTCGGAGATTTCAGTAAGGATGGAAGTAGATTTAGCGTCGGCTATCACTTCAAAAGAAACCCCGCGGACAGTACATTCCGATTCGATTCCTTTGGCATCCTTCATCATAAAACTGCCTCCTCTATAGTTAAGCAACCAATGAACTTCTATATCATTTTTAAGTACCCAAAAAGCGATACCGTACGCTTTCAAATGGTCTTTTTGCTGCAAATCCATAGGGATAAGAATATATGCAGCATTGGAAGATAGGGCAGTCAGGGTGAAAAGAAAGAGGATTATTATTCGTTTCATTTTCTAAAAAGGGTGGTCTTCCTCAATGTCATTCATTTTAGAACCACGGATAACAGAGTTTTGAGTGCCAAAATCGTTGGAAGGGGACATAGTAGTTGAATTGCCATAATCACTTCCATTATTATCCATAAAATCTAAATCAGTAAACTTGGTGTATTGCCCAATATATCGGGTTTTTGCGGAGTCGATAGGACCATTACGATGTTTTGCAATGATTAATTCAGCCATTCCAACAGTTGAGTTTCCTTCGCCATCCTCGGTTATATTATAATATTCGGGACGATGAATAAACATAACAATATCGGCATCCTGTTCTATTGCACCGGATTCACGTAAGTCGGAAAGAACGGGACGTTTATCACCACCACGAGTTTCAACGGCTCGACTTAACTGAGAAAGTGCGATAACAGGGATATTTAATTCCTTTGCCAATCCTTTTAATGAACGGGAAATGGTTGCAATTTCCTGTTCACGGTTTCCTTTTCCTTCGCCACCGGCAGTCATCAATTGAAGGTAGTCAATGATTATTAATTTTATTCCATGCTGTTCTTTTAATCTTCTTGCTTTTGCACGTAATTCAAATACGGACAATCCGGGCGTATCATCAATGAATAAAGGAGCTTCGGAAATTTGTTTTATCTTTTCATTTAATTGGGCATATTCATAATCTTCCAAAGTTCCTTTCTTCAGTTTTTCTGAAGGAAGCTCTGTTTCGCTGGCAATAAGCCTTGTAACTAATTGCAGGGATGACATCTCCAAAGAGAATACAGCAACAGGATGTTTGAAATCGACCGCAGCATTGCGTGCCATTGTAAGTACCAGCGCAGTTTTACCCATTGCAGGACGTGCTGCTATAATAACTAAATCGGAATTTTGCCAGCCGGAAGTAATTCTATCCAAAGCTGTGAGACCGGATTGAATACCCGAAAATTGCCCTTTGTTTTCCTTTATCCGGTCAATCTGTTCGATAGCCAAACGGATAAGGGTACTCATTTTATCATAGTTCTTTTTGATGTTACCTTCGACAATAGAGAACAGATTTTTCTCTGCCTTGTCGAGTAAATCAAATACATCGGAACTTTCTTCGTACGAATCGCGGATAGTATCAGTAGAAATACGAATCAATTCGCGCTGAATAAATTTTTGTGCTACAATACGGGCATGAAATTCAGCATTGGCAGCCGATGCGACACGATTAGTAAGTTGAGTAATGTAATAAGCACCACCAACAATTTCCAGTTCGCCGGTCTTTTTTAATTCCTGTGTAACAGTTAAAATATCTACCGGTTCGGAGCGGGTGAATAATTGTTCGATAGCTGCGAAGATGCGAGCATTGGCATCTTTATAAAAACTCTGTGGTTTTAAAATATCAATTACATTTGTCAATGCATCTCTTTCGAGCATTAATGCGCCGAGTACGGCTTCTTCAAGCTCCACAGCCTGTGGAGGTAATTTGCCAATGTCCATTAATTGCTGTGCGGAACTAGGCTTTAATACACGTTTACGTGAGTTTATATCGGTTTTGGTTGCGAAATCAGTCATTGAGCAAAATTACCAAAATTTAAAAGAGTTGTTATGTAAATATTATTTTCAACAACTAATAAACATCTTATTAACATTAATTAGGAGGAGATTTGTTTTGTCTTTTTGGGTTGAAGCTATTGGAAATATAGATTTTAGGTTGTGAATTTTCGGATATTCCATTGTTTTTGTCGAAAGGAAATTCTTAGTAACTAAATTAAAATGGGAAAAGTGTTTTTGATTTCTGAGGTATTTGTTGTTTTTGCTTTTTAGGTGAGGAAAAGTCACTATTTGATTATTTTGAGTTACTATTAGAATATTGTCGGTTACTAATTGTTTATTATCTTTTACTATTATGTTATTGATGAGTACTAATTTTCTATTGTTGGTTACTATTAGTCTATTATGGGTTACTAGTGTTCTATTATCGCTTACTATGAGTTTATGGAGCGTTACTAATGTAAGATGTTTGATTTTGAATGGTAAATGCGGGCTGTTAAATTCGTTACTATCCGAATTTGTTTTACTTTTATTGCGTTAAATAAATAGAATAAAGTGAGAATAACTTTTTTAGGAACAGGAACATCGCAGGGAGTGCCGATTATTGCATGTCAATGCTATGTATGCCAGTCAAAGAATTTAAAGGATAAACGGTTGCGTTCTTCTATATTGATTGAAGATAAGGGTAAAAATTTTGTGATTGATACAGGTCCTGATTTTCGCCAGCAAATGATGCGTGAGGAGGTTAAAACACTTGACGCCGTGATTTATACGCATGAACATAAAGACCATACTGGCGGATTTGATGATATACGGGCATTTAATTATATTCAGGAAAAGGAAATGGATATGTATGCTTCGGCAAGAGTGCAGCAGGCTATCAGGAGAGATTATGCGTATGCGTTCAGTGATTTTAAGTACCCGGGGATTCCGGAAGTTAAGTTTCATTTATTGGAAAATGATGCAATAACAATTGAAGGTTTAAATTTTCTTCCGATAGAGGTGATGCATTATAAACTGCCTGTATTTGGCTTTCGGATAAATGATTTCACTTATATAACGGATGCTAATTTTATTTCGGATGCGGAGAAGGAAAAAATAAAGGGTTCAAAAATTATTGTTGTAAATGCGTTGAGGAGGGAAGCACATATTTCTCATTTCACACTAGAAGAAGCAATTAATTTGATGGAGGAACTAAAACCTGAAAAGGCATATTTTACTCATATAAGTCATCAGTTGGGATTACATGCGGAAGTGGAAAAAGAATTGCCTCCGTTTATATCGTTAGCATACGACGGGTTGAAGCTTGAGATTTAACCTTTATTAATTTATTACCAAACTTCTACTATTTCTTAATCCATTAATTGGTATTACTTTTGTACCTTGAATGCCAATGAACAAAAGCCTTTTAATATTCTTTATTCTGCTTTCCTTTTATTGCAAATCTCAAAAAGATTCTGTTAAAGGTTTGGTATTGCCTGTTCAGGCAGCGTACGTTAGAATGACTATTTATGAAGGAGATACTATTCCGTTTGTTACGCTGCCTACCGTTTATTGTTATGGAAATAGGGTGTTTAAAAATCCGCGACAACGGGCTGCATGGGACAGGCTGAAATACAATGTAAAGATTGTTTATCCTTATGCGATACTGGCTGCAGCCAAACTAAAAGAATATGACAGGATTCTTTCACAAATGCCAGAGGAACAGCGTAGCAAATATACACGAGTCGCAGAAAAACAATTGAAAGACCAGTTTGGCAAGGAGCTGGAGAACTTAACTGTGAACCAAGGGCGTTTGTTGATAAAACTTATTGATAGAGAAACCGGTAAAACTACCTATTCAGTAGTAAAAGATATGCGCGGATCATTTTCTGCTTTTATGTGGCAAAGTGTAGCGGTTATGTTCGGTTCGAATTTGAAAGATGAATATGACGGACAAGGAAGTGATAAAAATATTGAGGCGGCTATTAAACTGATTGAAGCCGGGGATTTTTGAAATTGTATTATTCAAATCTAATTTGTTTGTAATCCTTTATTATTACACAATACAAATACTATCTTTACGGCCACTATTCTGCTAGCTTTTATGAACGAAAAAAACAGGAATTCTCAACCATTTATAATGGTTTTTTGCTTTACTGTTATACTGATTGTTTTGTCACAATTTCCTACAGAAACAAATCTGTTTGGTTATCAGACAAAAAAAATTGCTCCTCTTTCTGATCTAGCTTTGAGTGATGAAGCGAAAAATGTCCCGCTGCCTCATGCAATCGTAAACAAGGCTGTGAAAGCTAAAGACAGTGCAGCCATTGCTTTAAGGGAAATAGATCCGACAAATATTGTTGATTATAAAAAGGATTCAGTAACTACACTTGCTTATTTTTTTAAAGCACTTAACGAATTAAAAAAACATAAACGAAAAGTTAGAATTGCCTATTTCGGTGATTCGATGATTGAAGGAGACTTAATAACACAGGATGTTCGTGGATGTTTGCAGGATGCTTTTGGAGGCGAAGGAGTAGGGTATGTGCCAATTACCTCTATTGTTGCTGGTTTTAGAACAAGTATAATTCATTCGTATGAAGGCTGGACAACTTATAATTTGCTGGATGAATCGACAAAAGGCCACCT
>CAIRRW010000362.1 GCA_903881065.1 uncultured Bacteroidota bacterium | reverse complement strand
TTCTTTGCCATTTTATATTTTTAATCTTTCGAAAAATAATCTATACTTTGATAAACTCCTGTTGCTTCTTTTGCAATTTGCATCAATACATCATTGGCTAAACTGCTTGCTCCGAAACGAAACCATTCGTTGCTCAACCATGCGCCGCCTAATGTTTCTCTTACCATTACAAGATAATGAAGAGCCGCTTTTGCAGAAGAAATTCCGCCAGCAGGTTTCATTCCAATCATCTTTCCTGTTTTATAATAATAGTCTCTGATGGCTTCCAGCATTACTAATGTAACCGGCATTGTAGCTGCCGGAGATATTTTTCCGGTTGATGTTTTTATAAAATCGGCACCGGCATACATTGCTATTTCGCTTGCACGTCGTACATTATCCAATGAAGAAAGTTCGCCGGTTTCGAATATTACTTTTAATCTTGCTTTGCCACAGGCTTCTTTGATAGAAGCTATTTCATCATAAACAAAATTATAATTTCCTTCCAGAAATTCACCTCGTGAAATTACCATATCTATTTCATCGGCACCATTATCAACTGCAAATTTTGTATCGGCTATTTTTACATCATAAGTTGATTGTCCGCTGGGGAACGCTGTTGCCACTGATGCTACTTTTACATTTGTTCCCTTTAATGCGTCTTTAGCTATCTTCACCATTGATGGATAAACGCATACTGCTGCAACAGTTGGTAAGCCAGGTATTACATCATGCAGATGAACAGCTTTGTAACACATCTGCTTTACTTTTCCTTCGGTATCTTTTCCTTCCAGAGTAGTAAGGTCAATCATGTTCAAAACCATTTTCAGTCCTTGCAGCTTCGATGATTTTTTTATGCTTCGGGTAGTAAATCTTGCTACGCGTTCTTCCACACCTACCTGATCAATTACAGATGAGTTTCTAAAATCGGGCAAACTATTATTGTTCATTATTCAGGATAAAGTATTTGAACAAAGATATTCAAAAATATTGCTTTTGAATATGAAAAATATAATAATAAGGATTGGAAATATATTAATGAGGAATGCCGGGCGTTCTCAACATTTGGAAATGAGGTATTCCATCTTCCATATATTTTTCTCCAATTACAGAGAACCCAAATTCAGTATAAAAATCCTTGAGATAACATTGGGCACTTATCCGTATGGATACGTTGCCATATATTTTATTTACTGCATCAATAGCCTGAATCATCAATGATCGTCCAACATCTTTTTTTCGGACTTTTTTAGGTACTACTACTCGGCCTATTGATACTTCTTTATAGGAAACACCGGAAGTTAATATACGGGAGTAAGCCACCAAATTATCGTTGGAATCATGCCCAAGCAAATGAAATGATTTAGCATCTTTTCCGTCGGCATCCTGATAGAAACATTGTTGCTCAATTATAAATACCTCTGCACGGAGATGCATTATATTGTATAATTTTTGCGGACTTAGCTCCTTAAATTTTTTTAATTCCCAATCAATTGTCATTATTCGACAAATGTATTAAAAATGAATTACAACACATTAATATTTTAAGATTAAGAAATAAAAGAATGTAAATGAGTTTTTAAAACTAATAAATGAAGGACAATAAAAAATCCTGTTCCAATTTAAGGAACAGGACTCTCTACCATTCAAAACAAACATTAAACAAAAAATCAATTATTCTGATCTAATACTCTTATCTGCGTGCTCTTCGCCAATGCCCCGGTATCCATCTGGAGCCGTCGCGACCATCTTCCCAAAAACCTGGTATCCATTCTCTGCCTGGCTTGGGAACCAACCAATGACCTTCTCTCCATACATATTCTCCTCTTCTTTTATTCCATCTCCATTCTCCCGGTATCCATATATGACGCGGACTAGGTATTGGCGGTGCAATTATTACAGGCGCTATCGGATGGATACGAACAAAGAACTGAGCAGAAACATTATTTGCTATGCCCAAACAAAATATAAGCGATATGGTCGAAAAAAACGTTTTCATAAATCCCTTACTTTTCTTCATTGACTCCATCCAAATAAAAAAGTTTAATCATCCTCAACTATTTATTTAGTTAATTTTGCGAACCTTTAAAATCAATAAAAAGAATGAAAAATAGTTTACGATATTTTATACAAGGATTAGTTATTACGGTTCCGGTGGCTATAACAGTAATAGTAGTGTATAAAATAATCAGTTGGGTAGGTTCTCTGTTCAATATATTCGGTACCATTGTAAGCCCTGTTATCGACCCGTTTATTATAATCCTTATTGCGATAATTCTTATTTATCTGATGGGACTTTTAGGTTCGTCAATTATTTTGCGACCTATGTTTAATCTGTTTGATAATGCATTGGAACATACTCCTTTTATTAAAACAATTTATAGCGCTATTAAAGATTTGATTTCTGCTTTTGTAGGAAGTAAAAAGCGATTTAATAAGCCGGTACTGATTACTATCAACAAAGAAAACAATATTCAACAACTTGGATTTATTACTCAGGAAGATTTGAGTGAACTGAACTTGAAAAAGGGTACAGTGGCGGTGTATGTTCCTATGTCGTATTCACTTTCCGGTAATTTAATTATTGTACCTATCGAAAATATAGCTACCGTGGATGCCACCAGTTCCGAAGTAATGAAATTTATTGTTTCGGGTGGTGTTACCGAACTGGATGAAGATTAGTTCATTAGTTTACTTGTTTATTAGTCTGTGTGCATAAAAAAAGCTCCGTATTTCTACGGAGCTTTTTTTATTTAGAATTTCTTTTAGGATTTTTTCTACCACTAGCACTATTGTAAATTCGAAAAACCTGATGCCTGGTCGGTACTCTTCATTAAATATCTGAATGAGCCACAATTTAGTTTACAAATGCTCTGAAAAAGAAATTGAATTGTAATAGTTTTACTGATTTAAGATTTCATATACGGTACTTATTTGGTATTTTTCTGATGTTTTTAACTTTTTTTATTTTCATAATATGTTGATAATCTATACTTTTAACTTTTTATCTTCCAAAATCGCCTCTTGTTAATGAGATTGAATCTCTTCGTATTAACATTCAATATCATTAACTAATGATTGAATCTCTTCATATTAACATCCAATGTCATTAACTAATGATTGAATCTCTTCGTATTAACATCCAATATCATTAACTAATGATTGAATCTCTTCGTATTAACATTCAATATCATTAACTAATGATTGAATCTCTTCGTATTAACATCCAATATCATTAACTAATGATTGAATCTCTTCGTATTAACCTCCAATGTCATTAACTAATGATTGAATCTCTTCGTATTAACATTGAATATCATTAACTAACGATTGAATCTCTTGTTAATCAAACGATAAATCGAAGCTTAGTGCTTAATTCTTCTTGTTTTCTCTATTAAATTTTATCTTATTTACTTCTTAAACCAATGAAAGAGATTATATTTTAATTGTAGAAGAGTTGGTCTTTTGGGGAGTGAAAATGATACCTTATATATAAGGAGTGGAAAATAGTTAAGCAAAGTGCAAAGTCTGTTAGATAAATTAAAATTTAAAAGAGATAATGACAAGTAAAATCGGAATAAGCGAAAAAGGTATTTACGCAATGCGCTTTTTAATATCTCACTTGATAATGAGGTAATTATGTTTAGCTTTGTTACGTGAATATATATGTTATGTGTAAGCGTAAGACCGTAACCGAACGAACACGACACGAACAGAAACTGAATGTTAACGACACGAACTAAATTCATATTGACAGCGACTTTTGTTCTCGGAATTATTTCGGGTTGCGATTTTATCTACAAAGACAATGGAACATTTGGACACAGCGAAACAAAAGAAGAGGCATTAACGAATGGTTCAACAGTTTCAACATATTTACCTGACAAATATAAATTCAACTTGCTTGACGGAACAACACTTAATCTTGACACAGCTTGGACAGAAGTTAGCTTTTCACATAACAACAATATTAGAATGCTTGATTCAGCAAATGGTTTTCATTTCTCCATTCCTTTTAAAAAAGAGACACCTGAAAGTTTTACTTTTACTTTTAGTTTGGCAGACAAAAGCAACCAGTCTTTTACGAACGGTAGTGGCGAAAAGCTAATTCAATTATGTCCGAAACATTTATATGACGAAATGAAAGTGCTATTAGAACAGAAAGACCCCGACACTTCAAAAGGCTGGACAAATACTATTATAACAGACACAATAACATTTAAACGAACTACAAAACGCAAGTAGAAACGAACGCCAGAAAATAACATAGGTAGCTGTTGCACAACCCTCAAAAAATAAAAGAATAAGAAAAAACAAACTTCAATAGAAGCATTTCAATAGAAGATGATTTTGTGAATGTGAGGGATTTTGTATTTGAAATCACTCGCGTTATAAGCCCAATAAATGAGTTTGAGAGAGCTTGTTTCAATCCTTTTTTCGGAACAGGTAGTTCCACTACCTGCACATTCACTTTTCGTTCAAGCATTTAATAACGCTTGTCGCGGGGCGAAAGAGACGAGCTTTTAATCCCCTCTTTTTTTTACTTCATAAATCTTTCAAACGTTAAACTAAGTATCATGCCTCGCAATAAATGGTATGAAGTTCGGAATAATTAATTTGGGTTTTCATCACATATAAGTAGAAAATAGTTTTTGTGCAATTGTATAATAAACAAAAACAACTATAACCACATTTTTTTTTATAATTAATAAGTGCATAAGGCCACCACACATTTTCTACTACGCTCAAAGTGACAACATAGGTATCATTTGGCTAATTTTTACACAGTAGCCACAACCCATAAATCATGTTAAATCAATTATATTAAACCAAACCTGTTTTTATAATTTGTGTATCTTCGTTCTCCCTTAAAAAAGCAGTTATGAATTCATTGACAAAACTTACCGCGATATCACCCATTGATGGTCGTTATAGAAATACAACAGAAGACCTCGCCGACTATTTTTCCGAATCAGCATTAATAAATTATCGCGTACTAGTCGAGATAGAATATTTTATTGCTTTGTGTGAGTGGCCTTTACCACAGCTCAAAACAGTTAACCACTCCGTGTTTCCTGCCCTTCGGGATATTTATGAAAAATTTACAGAGGAAGATGCTCAAAAAATAAAGGACATTGAGAAGATAACAAATCATGATGTAAAAGCAGTTGAATATTTTATTAAAGAAAAATTTGATGCACTGAAATTGAACGAACAGAAAGAGTTTATTCATTTTGGATTAACATCACAGGATATTAATAATACAGCAATACCGCTATCGATAATGAATGCGATGTCGGATAAAATAATGCCGGAGTTGGAAGATATTATTGATTTACTTACTGAGTTGAGTGACCAATGGAAAGATGTTTCCATGCTTGCCCGAACACATGGGCAACCTGCTTCGCCCACACGATTAGGTAAAGAAATTGAAGTATTCGCGGTGCGGTTGAAAAATCAAGTGAAACAATTGAAAGCCGTTCCTTATAGTGCAAAATTTGGTGGTGCTACCGGAAATATGAATGCACATAATGTTGCTTATCCTCGAATTGATTGGCTTAAATTTGCAACTATATTTGTGAACGAGAAGCTTGATTTACACCGTTCGCACCCAACCACACAAATTGAACATTACGATAATTTTGCTGCCTTCTGCGATGCTTTCAAACGCATAAATACTATACTTATTGATTTGGACCGCGATATATGGCAATATATTTCGATGGAATATTTTAAGCAAAAAATAAAGGTAGGAGAAATTGGCTCTTCAGCAATGCCGCATAAAGTAAACCCTATTGATTTTGAAAACTCAGAAGGGAATTTAGGAATTGCCAATGCTTTGTTTGAACACTTCTCTGCAAAATTACCTATCTCCCGTTTGCAACGTGATTTAACGGATTCAACCGTATTACGTAATGTTGGGGTGCCATTGGCACATAGTTTAATTGCATTTGCTTCCTTGAAAAAAGGATTAGGAAAATTGATTTTAAACAAAGAAGCATTGGAACGTGATTTGGAAAACAACTGGGCTGTGGTGGCGGAAGCCATACAAACAGTGCTTCGCAGAGAAGGATATCCAAAACCTTATGAAGCATTGAAAGAACTTACTCGTACCAATTCGCACATAACAAAACAAAGTATTGCTGCATTTATTGATACGCTAAATGTAAGTGATGCAATAAAATCGGAGTTAAAAAATATTTCTCCAAGTAATTTTACAGGCATTTAAAATATGAATAAGATTAGAATTAGTTTTTTGGCAATAGCCACACTTCTCCTTTTTTCCTGCAATACCAAAGGGAATAAAAAGAATATTGAAAATCAGACAAAGGACACAATAGTACCTGTGGTTAAAGAGAATTTTCCGAAAGGCGAAGTGATTGAACAGGTAGTTTGCAAGAGTGATGCTACTCAAAGCTATGCCATGTATCTGCCCAAAAATTATTCTACAGATAAAACATATCCTGTTGTTTATGCTTTTGATGCACATGGTACAGGCAAATTGCCTGTTGCCAAATACAAGGACTTAGCTGAACAGTATGGTTATATATTAGTCGGATCGAACAATTCGAAGAATGGAAATGCCTGGGAAGAATCGGTAAACATTGCAGAGAAGTTATTTGCTGATGCACAAAATCGGCTATCTATAAATACACAGCGCATTTATTTATTAGGATTTTCGGGTGGTGCTCGTGTTGCGAATGGCATTACTATAACAAATGGTGCTATAGAAGGAGTAATTTGTTGCGGAGCTGCGGCACCTGGAATGAACAGTAAGAATCCACGAAATAACTATACATGGATGGGAATTGCGGGGAATGAAGATTTCAATTATACCGAAATAAGAAAGTATGACATGGTTGATTTGGCAGGGCATGCTGTAAAACATGCGTTGTTAACATTTGATGGCAAACATGAATGGTGTCCAGTTGAAGTGATGGACGAAGCTTTCTGGTGGCTTGAATTATGTGAGATGCGAAAAAATAGTGCTCTGAAAAATGATACATTAATTAAGCGAAGAATTGCTCCTGCAATAAAACAAATAGAAACTTTTATGCAGAAAAATCAAACGTTTGAAGCGTATCAGATTTGCAAAAAAACAATAAACTTTTACGATGGATTAGCTGATTTATCTTATTGTTTTAAAACCTATAAACAATTGCAAACTGATGCAGGTGTGGACAAAGGAATGAAATTAGAAGAGACGGTTTGGGCAAAAGAAGAACAGCAGAAACAGTATTACATGAGTGGTTTTCAAGCAAATGATTTTGAAAGATGGAAGCGTGAAATAGGAGGTTTGAATCAAAAGATAAAAACGGAGAAGGACAAAAATACTGCACTTATGTACAAACGGGTATTGAGTTATTTGAGCCTTGCAGCATATATGCAGTCGAGTGGTGCTCTAAAGCAAAATGCTATTCCTCAAGCGGAATACTTTTGTAAAATATATGAATTGGTTGACCCGACAAATAATGAAGCCTATTATTTATCAGCAGCAGTAGCAGCAAAAGAAGGCAAACTGAAAGATGCTATAACTGGGTTGAATGAATCAGTAAAAAATGGTTTTAAAGATTTACCCCGACTGCAGAGCGACAGCGCCTTTATTTCGTTGAAAGGGATGAAAGAGTTTGATGAGGTGCAGAAAAAAATTGGGAAGTAAAAACGTTCGCTTTGCATCAACTCCACGTAATAATTACTTCGCGAATTTATTTAAAATTATTTTTCGCAGTAAAGTTTGGTTAAGTATAGAACAACCATTTATTGACCCGGGAAATTAGTCTGGAAATTTCAACTAAATAATAGCATTAATTTCAAATAATTGAACTGGCTGTTATTAACAAACAAATCAACTTTGTAAATGACCATCTGAATTATGTAGTTTATCTAATATTATGAATCAATCAAACTAATTCATTGTTCCTTCAAATAAATTCTCTATTTTTGCTATTCAGTTAAAATAAAAAATCACTTAAATAAATTCACATGAAAAAAACATTACTAATTATTTCTTCATTATTAGTTGTAATTACTGGGTCAAAAGCTCAAATTACAATAAGTTCAAATGACATTACAATTCCAACACATTTAGTTTATCAGGCAATTGATAGTGTACATACTGGCATTTCAGTTGGTAGTGCAGGTGCAAACCAAACTTGGAATATGAGTACATTAGCTCAGTCATCAAAAGATACATTAACATTTGAATCTTATGCATGGGCACCAAATGCTAACTTCCCTAACGCAAATTTAGTAATCAAACAAGGCTGGTCAGCTCAATATCAATATGCAGTTAATAGCTCATCTTCCTTGTCTTTTCCTGGAAGTGCAGGGATATTAAATTTATTTGGATACCCAACACAGGTTACTCAAACTAGCACTCCTGCTGAAATATTTGTACCTTATCCATATACTTACAACTCGTCTTTTAGCAATAACTATAAATCATTCGCTAAGTTCTATTATGGCCATGATCCTGGAGTAGGTATCGTACTTGATAGCGTGAGAGATAGAATTACTTATAAAAAATCAGGAGTTGTAGATGCTTGGGGCAGCCTTACAACACCATTAGGAACCTTTAATGTCATCAGAAGTAAGGAAAAAAAAGTAAAACATGATACCATTGATGTTTATTATGTTATTGGGCTTGGTGCTTGGCACAATGATGCTCAAGATTCAATGGATTCTACCACTACCTACACGTATTGGGCAAATGGAATAGGATTCCCGCTTGCAAGTGCTACTATGGATTCTACAGGAGCAGTAAAAAGTGTTCAGTGGTTAACTACATTGCCAGCTCTTGGTGTAAGTGAGTATACAGCATTAAGTAATGAAACTGTATACCCTAATCCTGCACAAAACGAAATTAATTTTGTGGCAGATGCTTCAAAACAAAAAGCGATTCAATTGTTTGATGTTACCGGCAGGCTGATAGATACTTATTCTGTATTGGATGAAAAAACTACAATCAATACTTCAAATTTTGCCAATGGAGTTTATTTTTACTCTATCACCGGAAAAGACAATTCGATATTAACAAGAGGCAAATTTGCAATTACAAAATAATATTAACCTTTAAAATAAATAATTATGAAAAAAAGTTTACTAATTCTTCCCCTTTTATTTATTGGGATGATGAGCGCAAGTGCTCAAGTTTCTATTAACACTGCTGATGTGGCTACACCAGGACAAATAGTGCGTCAGGCTTCAGATACATTACCTACAATATCAGTAGGTACTGCAAGTGCTAGTAGTCAGGTATGGAATTTTTCATCTTTGGCACAACATGTACACGATACATTGTCATTTATGTCATACGCTTCTGTACCTAACTCAAATTTCACTTCCTCTAATTTGGTAATCAAACAAGGATGGAGAGCAAATTATGGTTATGCAATTAATTCTGCTTCATCGGTTGAACAATTGGGAGTTTCTGGTATTCCATATATTTTAGGGTATTATGTTCCTGTAACTCAAATTACAACACCTGCGGAAACATTAGCAACTTTCCCTTTTACTTACAATTCAACTTTTACAAATACTTATAGAAACAAAGCAAAATTCCATTATGGACATGTACCAACAGGAGCGCCTATTACTGTTGATAGTATTAGAGACCATTCTACAACAAAGAAAACTGTTGTTGTGGATGCTTGGGGAACACTTACAACTCCAGTAGGAACTTATAATGTTATCAGAAGTAAAGAGAAAAAAATTATTCATGATACAGTTGATGTATACTATACTTTACTTTTCTCTAGTTCATGGCATAATAACTATCAAAATTCAATTGACTCCACAACAACTTATAACTGGTGGGCAAATGGATTAGGATATATTTTGGCAACAGCCACAATGGATTCTACCTCTGGTACTATTGTAAGGAGAGTTGACTGGTCACTTTCTGCTCCCGTTGGTGTTGGTGTTCCTGAGTTGGCAATGCCTAATAGTGAGTTGGTTTATCCAAATCCAGCAGAAAATGAAATTAATTTTATTGCTGATGCAAGCAACCAAAAAGCTATTCAAATTTATGATATTGCAGGTCGATTGGTTGACATTATTGCAGTTGCCAATAATCAAACAATAATTAATACATCAAGCTATTCTAATGGAATGTATATGTATAATATTATTGGGAAAGATAATTCAATATTAAATAAAGGTAAATTCGCGATAATAAATAAATAATGAAAAGAGTATTTCTTACAATTGTAGCATCATTACTTCTGGCAACAGGAGTAAAATCACAGGTAGATTTAGGGCTTGATACTTGGACTAATGATCAGTTAGGTACATTGCAGGACGCGCAAGGATGGACAAGTTTTAATACATTGTCAGTAGCGGGAATGTCACAGACAGTTTATAAAATTACAAACTCACCAGCATTTGGCACTGCTGCTGCAAAAGTTGTAACAGGAAAAGTTGTGGGAGCTGCAGTTCCAAATCCATTCAGACCAGGACAAAACTTTGATACAGTTGGATTACTTTGTTTAGGGACTATTCATTTAATTCCAACTTCAGGTATCACTTTCGGACAACCTATTTCAACGTCACGTCCTTCATTTTTATCTTTTTCATCAAAAGATTCTGTGGTCGCTGGCGATTCATCTTTTGTTCTTGCTTATTTAACAAAATGGAATTCAACTTCAATTCCTCATAAACTGGACACTATTGCAACTGGTAAATGGGGAGAAAGTAGTATAGGTTCTGCTTGGGCTAGTCATACAATTACTATGAATTATGCACCGGGTACAACAGGTATTGTTCCAGATTCACAGCAAATATATGTTTCGTCTAGTATCTATATGCGTGGTGGAGCAAAGATTGGGAGCAAATATTATGTGGATGGTTTTTGCTGGGATTGTTATTCAGGCGTAAAAGAAAATGAGTTGGATAATATTGTTTCTGTGTTTCCGAATCCTGCATCTGATGAAATAAATTTTAGTTCAACTCTCAATTCAACTTTTGTAGAAGTAGATGATATTACTGGAAGGAAATTGGGAATGTTTCTAATGCAAAATAATAAAGTAAAAATTCAAACTGAAGGCTTTACTCCCGGATTCTATATTTACAATATATGGAATGATAAAAGAGAGATTGTAAACAGAGGGAAATTTGAAATAGAGAAATAATAACTATCTGCAAATAACTAAAACGCCCTGCATTTTGCGGGGCGTTTTAGTTTTATTTATTTTATTAAAAGAAATACATTGAACTCAAGGATTACAGACGGACTGAATTATTTTTCTAAACTTTCGTTTAGAAGAATATGGAATGCTGTTAAAGTGGTTTCAAGTTTTTACTTTTCAAAGTGGAGTAAAAAGTCAGTTCAATGGGGTATACCAATAAGCCTAACTTTTGAACCTACCACATCATGTAATCTTCGTTGTCCTGAATGTCCGAGTGGACTCCGTGAGTTTACCCGCCCGACAGGAATGTTGCAAAATGATTTTTTCAGGAAGACAATAGATGAGGTGTATAAAGAAATCTCCTATCTTATTTTTTATTTTCAAGGGGAACCTTATTTGAATCCAAAGTTTCTGGAGATGGTAAAGTATGCTTCTGCAAAAAGGATTTATACTGCTACATCAACTAATGCACATTACTTGGATGATACCAATGCACGGAAAACAGTGGAAAGTGGCTTGGATAGGTTGATTATCTCCATTGATGGAACAACACAGGAAACTTATCAGCAATATCGAATAGGAGGCGACTTGAAGAAGGTGATTGAAGGAACAGAGAATGTTGTAAAATGGAAAAAGGAATTGAAATCGATTACACCGCATGTAATATTTCAGTTTTTGGTTGTGAAGCCGAATGAGCATCAGATAAAGGATGTGGAAGCATTGGCAAGGAAACTGGGAGTTGATGAGGTGCGATATAAAACAGCTCAAATGTATGATTACGTGAATGGAAATGCATTAATTCCATCAATTGCAAAGTATGCGCGGTATCAAAAAAGCGAAGATGGAACATATTCAATAAAGAATGAAATGTTGAATCATTGCTGGCGGTTATGGCACTCCACAGTTATCACATGGGACGGATTGGTTGTGCCTTGCTGTTTTGATAAAGATGCGAAACATCAACTTGGCGATTTGAAGAAGATGTCGTTTAGAGAGTTGTGGTCTTCAAAAGAATATAATAATTTCAGAGCTTCGGTACTTCGATCAAGAGCAGAGATTGATATATGTAAAAACTGTACAGAGGGAACAAAAGTATGGGCATAAGGAAGAAGGTTACGGCTCCCCTCTAAAAAATTTTTAATTATCTTCCTCTTGAAATTGCGAAGCTGCCTGCCGCAAGAGCATATGCTTCCACATCACCGTTCTCGTTATATTTCGGCTCCACTTTCACATTACTGCCGGTAAGTGTATTGATGCCTTTAGCAGCAACTTTCGCTAAATCCCAGCCGCTAAATCTTTTTAACCGGCCAGCTTTTTTTTCTTCATCAAGAAATTTTTTATCCATCGTAGTCTCTTTTATTTTTGCGACGGCCATTTCTTTTAACGTCAGATATTCCTCCTTATTAGTTGTCGGTTCAGGGTTCTTGGCTGTTGATTCTTTATTCTCTGCAACAGGTTCTTCCTTCTTATTTTCCGGTTCTTTATTCTCAGCAATCAACTCTTTGTTCTCGGTATTTGATTCCTGATTATTAATTATTACCGGCGAATTATTATTGGGAGAAACAGGCAATAGGTTTTCTTTATTCACTTTATTAATTCTTGCCAATTGTTTGTTCGGTACTCTTGGAGTATTAGTTTTAGGAGGAGTTACAGTGTTTGATTCTTTAGTATTTGTTTTATCAATCATCTTCACACCCGTATTATTTGCAACCTGATTAGTATTCACATTTGTTTTCTTCAATGCAAATTGTTGTCCATTATTATTGTTATTTAAGAAATATAAGCCAACCAATAACAACACAGCAGCAGCAGTTGCTATGTAATAGAACAATGGAATTACTTTTCTTTCTTTTCGTTTTAAAGCATTCTTGTTTTCAAAAACTATTGAAGCGTCAGCCGTTAACTTTGTTTCTTTATACAAAGCAAACTCATTCTTCAACCCTTTATCAGCAATTATTTTTTCATTTAACAAAGTAGATTCGTCCTCTGATAATAATCCTTCCATCAATGAAATTAGTGCCTCACCAGCATTTCCATTTCCTTTGGAAAAGGAAGGGGTGAGGTCTTTTTTAATTATATCTTTCTTTTCAAAAACAATAGTAGTATCTGCTACCACTCTAGTTTTTTGAAACAAATTATAATCAACTAAAAACTGGGGATGTTGTTTTAGATAATTATCTAATAAGTTCTTTTCTGTTGTATTTAAATTATTTTCAACCGTTTTAATAAAATACTCTTCTCTGTTTTCATCCGTAATTTCTTTTTTTAAGGATGATTTATTTTCAAAAGTAATTGACGAATAATCTTCAATGGTGAAGTTCTCAAACCCTTCCAATTCTTCTTTTAATTCAGGATGCAGCTCCGCAAACAATAACAATTCCGTCACATCTTCAGGGGATAAATTTCCTTCATGATAATCAAGGAAATAAGCTTCGTAATTGTTTTTATTAATCTTCATTTTTATTAAATCACGTTCTCCATCTTCCCGATATATTCCTTCAAAAAACCTCTTGCTCTGAAAATATATACCTTCACCTGCGATTCGGTCAAACCGGCAATTTCACCTATTTCAGAGTAATTATATCCTTCATAATCTCTAAGTAAAATCACAGTGCGTTGTATTTCCGGCAACTTGTTTAATCCTTCATTCAGCACTTCCTTCAAATCGCTGTATTGTCTGCTATGGCCAAGGCTGCTCATTTTAACCTCACTCATATCACCCTGCTTTTTCTCCCTTCTTATAAGGTCAAGCATCGTTCTATACCCTGTAGTAAACATGTACGACTTTGCATTTGTACTTTCCACTTCCGACACTTTCATCCAAAGTTTCTCGTACGTATCCTGAACAATATCGCGTGCTCTATCTTCATCCTTAATATTCTTAAGGATAAACCGATAAAGATTATCAGCATATAAATCAACTGTTTTGTTGAATTCTTCTACCGTCATTCTATCATTTTTTCGCGATTCTTATTACTTGGACGAATATGGATAGGGTAAAGTTACAGAGAATTTAAATAAAAAATTAATTACATTTTTTGTAAAGAGGTTTAGGTGGTTTTGTTTAGCAGATTAAATGAGGGATAGTTATCTTACTCCTCTTATCAGTCAAATAAATCGGTATTTTATCAGACATACCTAGAAATTTATCAGAGATACTCAGAAACACATCGGATATAGTTGGAAACTTATCATAGATACCCAGAAACTTATCGGAGATACCCAGAAACACATCGGAGAAAGTTGGAAACTTTCTTTTTAAACTTGAAATTTACTCCCTGTATCAAAGTTCCTAAAACAAAAAATCCCGAAAGTGTAACCTTCGGGATTCGTAATTCGTTTAAATTCGTAATTCCTAATCATTCAGTTTCAGCACAGCCATAAACGCCGACTGTGGAATCTCCACACTGCCAACAGAACGCATCCGTTTCTTACCTTCCTTTTGTTTCTCCAGTAATTTACGCTTACGCGAAATATCGCCGCCATAACATTTTGCAGTAACATCCTTTCGCATTGCCTTTATAGTTTCACGCGCTATTATTTTAGCTCCTATCGCAGCCTGAATTGGTATTTCAAACTGCTGACGAGGAATAAGCTCTTTCAATTTCTCACACATCTTCTTCCCGAATTCATAAGCATTATCTCTATGTATCAGCGATGATAAAGCGTCCACAGGTTCAGCATTCAATAATATATCAAGCTTCACTAGATAACTCGCCCTGTAATCAAGAGGTTGATAATCAAAAGAAGCATACCCTTTCGAAATAGTCTTTAACCGGTCATAGAAGTCAAAAACAATTTCTCCAAGCGGCATATCAAACATAAGTTCTACGCGGTCTGTAGTAAGGTAAACCTGATTAGTAATAATGCCTCGTTTCCCGATACACAAACTCATAATATTACCCACAAACTCCGATTTCGTTATCACTTGAGCTTTAATATAAGGTTCCTCCACTCTGTCAAGTCTGCTTGGGTCAGGCAAATCCGAAGGATTATTCACAATCAGCAATTCATTTTTCGTATCATATGCATGATACGAAACGTTCGGAACAGTAGTAATCACAGTCATATTAAACTCCCGTTCCAGTCGCTCCTGAATAATTTCCATGTGCAGCATCCCCAAAAATCCACATCTAAATCCAAATCCAAGCGCAGCTGACGATTCGGGCTCCCAAGTCAGTGAAGCATCATTCAACTGTAACTTCTCCATCGAATATCTCAACTCCTCAAAATCATCTGTATCTACTGGATAGATTCCTGCAAATACCATCGGTTTCACATCCTCAAAACCCTGAATACCGCTCTCGCAAGGATTCGCCACATTAGTAATCGTATCGCCAACTTTTACCTCTCTCGCATCCTTTATTCCAGAAATAATATACCCTACATCACCCGTCTTAACCTCCGTTCTCGGCTCCTGTTTCAGTCGCAACACCCCAATCTCATCAGCGTTATATTCCTTGCCGGTCGCCACAAATTTCACCTTATCACCCTTCTTAATCGTCCCGTTCAAAATTTTAAAATAAGCAATAATGCCTCTGAATGAATTATAAACCGAATCAAAAATCAAAGCCTGCAAAGGCGCTTTAGGGTCGCCTTTCGGAGCAGGAACCCTCTTCACAATTGCCTCCAAAATATAGTACACACCCGTTCCTGTTTTCCCAGAAGCTGCAAGTATCTCTTCTCTTTTACAACCTAACAGTTCCACTATCTGATCCTTTACTGCTTCCGGCTCAGCACTTGGTAAATCTATTTTATTCAAAATCGGAATAATCTCCAAATCATTACCCAGCGCCAGATACAGGTTCGAAATGGTTTGTGCCTGAATTCCCTGAGCAGCATCCACAATAAGCAAAGCCCCTTCACAGGCTGCAATAGAACGGGAAACTTCATATGAAAAATCAACATGTCCCGGAGTATCAATCAAATTCAAAACATATTTTTTACCATCCAGTTCGTAGTCCATTTGGATAGCATGACTCTTAATCGTAATTCCACGTTCCTTCTCAAGGTCCATATCATCAAGCACCTGCGCCTGCATCTCGCGTTTACTAATCGTATTGGTATACTCCAAAAGTCGATCTGCAAGCGTACTCTTTCCATGGTCAATATGCGCAATGATGCAAAAGTTTCTGATGTTCTCCATTATTTTAGTCTATCTTTAAAGGGATGCGAAATTAACAAAATTAACGGAAAAGGAAGACCTTAATTTTAAAAACGGGAAGTTATATTATTTTGGTATTTCTTAATAGGAAGCCTCTTTATCCTGAGTTTTGCCAATTATTCCAAGATGTGTATTGTTGAAACTATCAGTATATTTTAATCCATAACCCATAATTCTATCCATGGATGAATGTGCAAATATTCTAATACCGGTGAGTTGCAGCGCAAGATTCATTAAATATATTCCAATAGCATATATAAAAATAGCAACAGCCTAGTGATGCACAAAATTATATAGTTGCGCTCCAACAGTAGTATTTACAAGGTGTCCAAGCATGCTTAAGTCGGGAAGAAAAAGTAATGCCGGAAACCACCACCAACTAAAGTTTAGTTGATTGAATAAAAAGATGGCACACAAAAACATTGCTATTTCTTCCAACTTAAGTAAATACTTCATCATTGTTTAGGCTTCTAAATCACCATAATCCAATTTAGTTCCTCTTATATAAAGAATGAATCTTAAAATAAGAACCAGAAACGGAATATACATTAATGATGGTGGTGTATGGAAATGTTTTAATACAACCACAGATTTGCGTTTTAATCTTTCGGCAATTAAATACATTGCAGGTACTAATAATAAGGTAAGGAAGGTGGAGAAAGCCAATCCGAAAATCATTGTCCATGATAATGGACCCCAGAATACAACATTGTCTCCGCCGAAATATATATGTGGATTTCCGTGTGTCAGCAAAGTTTCGAAATCAATATTTAATCCTACAGCAAGAGGAATTAAACCAAGTATGGCAGCTGTCGCAGTTAATATTACAGGCGTTATACGTGTACGTCCTGCTTCGATAGTTGCATCCCAAAGGTTCATTCCTTCCGAACGGGATAGCTCTGCAAACTCAATAAGCAATATACCATTACGCACCACAATACCTGCCAACGCTACAATTCCAATACCTGTCATTACAATACTCATATTCATTTTGAACAATGCAGTTCCTATTAAAACTCCAATAACACTGAAGAATATTTCGCTTAATATAATGAAAGGCTTACCAACTGAATTAAATTGCGTAACCAAAATCAACAAAATTAATCCCAATGAAATCAACATCGCTCTGCCAAGAAAAGCGCCTGTTTCCGCTTGTTCTTCTTTCGAACCGGTCATTGCTATTTCAACATTTCCTTGTTTTTTATAACCATCCATTGCCTTTTGAACAGCTGCTGCAACTTCGTTTTCGTTAAATCCGGCAGATGCATTTGATGATAATGAAATAACACGTTTCTGCATCTTACGCTTAATACCTCCATAAGTATTGCTGTACTGAATATCGCAGAAAGCAGATAACGGAACGCTTCGCAAAACCCCACCCATATTCATATCTCTGAACGAAATTTTTAAGTTACGAAGTGCTTCAATATTATTTCTCTGATCATATTGGTAACGAATTTGAATAGGATACTCGTCATTTGCATCACGGAATTTTGATGGCTTGTCAATTCCGAAAACAGCATTTCTAATCTCTGCAGCAATTATATAAGTAGAGATTCCTTCTCTGTTGGCGCGTTCTCTGTCAATATTAAAAACAATTTCGGGTTTGTTACTTTCAAAATCCGATTTCAAATTATCTACTCCGGGAATCTTTTGTTCATCCAAATATCTTTTTAATCTGATAGAATTATTCACCAGGTCATCAAACTTATCTCCTCTTATTTCAATATTAATAGGCTTCGAAACCGGCGGCCCTGCCTGCTCCTGGCTCACAATAATATCTGCTCCCGGTATATTCCAACGAAGATGCTGAAGTTGAATTAAATAATTCATTGTGCTTTTCCCCTCTCTTTCAGAGAAGTCAACAAACGAAATTGCAATCTTCCCTCTGTTCGGATAATCGTTCTGATCCTGATCTTGCGGGTCATTAGTTTGTTTGGTAACGTTAGTAATTATTGATTTTACTAGCTTGTTCGAATCTCCCAATACCGAATTTACTTTTTTCTCCACCATCTGCATTACTACATTTGTCTTCGCAGGATCAGTACCAACAGGCAGTTTCACGTATATATAAACAAAGTTAGGATCGCCTTGAGGGAAGAAAACCACCTTCGGACTTCTGATAGCAAAAAATATTACCGCAAAAACGAAAAGTCCAAGTGTTGCGAACAGTGCTTGCCAAGGTCGTTTCAGGAAACGAAGTAAAAACCGTACATATCTTTCTTTAAAGTTAGGCCACGTAACATTTTGAAAATGTTCAATTACTCTATACAACCAAAGTCTGTGCAGAAGTAAAAACAAAGCTAAGAACAATAATAAATTTCCAAATGCCGGATGTCCCATTACATGACAAATAGCTGCTACCAGTGCATACAATATTATTCTTATAATTCCTTTTCTGTTCAGGCTTCCATAATTTATTCGCTCTTCATCATGCGTTTTCATAAAGTCAACTGCAAATACAGGATTGATGATATATGCAATAACAAGTGATGCAAGCAGCGTTGTTATTAATGTTATTGGTAAAAAGAACATGAACTTTCCTACGATACCTCCCCAAAAAGCAAGAGGAATAAATGGAGCAAGAGTTGTAAGGGTGCCGCTTAATACAGGAAGGAAAACTTCTCCGGCAGCCATTTTTGCAGCTGTTTTAATATCTCTTTTTCCATTTTCAAAGAGCCTATGTGTATTTTCAATCACCACAATTGCATCATCCACCACAATACCCAATGCAAGTAAAAACGCAAAAAGAACAATCATATTTAATGAAAAACCATATGCCGGGAAAACGAGAAATGCAAGAAACATTGATAGAGGAACTGATGCAGCAACGAACAGCGCATTATTAACGCCCATAAAAAACATCAGAATAAACGTTACCAAAATAAATCCAATGATAATTGTATTTATCAAATCATGCA
>CAIRRW010000361.1 GCA_903881065.1 uncultured Bacteroidota bacterium | reverse complement strand
GAATAATGAAGTAGGTCTATTAACAATTGATTTAATAAACAGCAAATAAAAACAGGAAAAGATGAATACTGAACAACTTAATTCCTCCGCTGCCCTGCCTTTTGATAATATTGGTTTGCAGTAATTTTATCATCCATCCTGTCGTAACACATTCCCAGAAATCTTAAACAATCAGGATTGTCAGGATTCAGTTGTAATGCTTTTTTCAAACATTGAATTGCATTGTCATATTGGCCTGAATTTAAGTATCCACAACCCATATTTTCATACGCCAGCACATTGTTGGCATCCACTTTTAATGCGCGTTCACATTCGGCAATGGCTTCCCTATTTCGCCCCGTTAATAAATAAATACGACTCTTTTTAATATTTGCATCTACTACTGTTGGGTAATATTTAAGTGATGTTTCGAGCACATTCAATGCTTTTTCATAATTGCCGGTTTGCGAATACGCCAACCCTAAATCGCAATATACATAAACGGGAGCAATGGGGAAATACAGTTTAATTGCCATTTCGTAATTGATGATTGCATTCGCATAATCTCCTTTGTTCAGATATGCTGCACCCAAATAAGAATACGCTTCGGGTATTGGATATAGCTGTGTTGATCTAGTAAGCTCTACAATAGCGCTATCAGAAATTTGAGTTCGCTGGTCATTGGTTTTATCTGCCGAAAAAAGTGAACTCACCAACAGCTTTCCGTAAAATAAATGTGCATACGCATTGTTGGGCACTTCTTTCACATCATGACTATATAATGCGGTATTATCTTTCCAGTCGGGATTTCTTGCCAGCGTACGTGCAGCATATAAAGCAATAATACTAAATACTGCAATAAATAAAATCACATTGCCGGTAATCATTTGTTTTAATGTGGTGAATTGAGTTGCATTCCTTTCTGCTTTTGTAAACTTAATAATAAACAGCGCAAGTATTATACAAAAACCCAGCGAAGGCATGTACATAAAACGTTCTGCCATAGTCCAGTGAATCAATAAAAAAATATTGGATACAGGTGCTAACGTGATTAAATAAAAAAGTATAGCGAATGCTGCAATGCTTTTCTTCCTTATTTTAAGTATCGCAACTATTCCGATTAATAAATATACCGCAATGCCAACCAATGCGCCAACACTGTATATATGTTGTATTGGTATTTGTGCAATTGAATAATCGTAGGATAAATGATATGGAAGAATCAACAGAAAAATATATCGAAGTAAGATATAAAATGCCGTTGCTTTCTGACTTATAAAATCAGGAGCTGCTACGATTGAATTAAAATCAGGAGAAATTAATTTATCTACTCTTGTGGCTTGAATCGCTTGAAATACTTCGTACCTTATCAGCATAAATAATGCGGAGATAATAAGAAGTGTAAGTGCTACTTTTACATTGACTGTTGGTTTTGCATCTGTAAAAACATAGATAGTAAGCGGGCAAATCAACAGAAAAGTAATTGCTGTTTCTTTTGACATTAATGCAATTAGGTAACATAACGAAGCGAAAATGAAATGAAGAATTCGTTTTGTTTCTACAAATTTTAAATAAAGAATAAGTGATAACAGCGAGAAAAGAAAACACAATATCTCGTCCTGACTTTTGATACTGTCTACCACTTCGGTATGTATTGGATGTGCTGTATACAGAAGCGCACAGACAAAAGGGAAAATAAGATTTTGCTTTGCAAATAATTTACAAAGCAATAAATAAAGTAACCAGCAGGTGAGCGAATAGAGCAGAATATTAATTAAATGATATACATGAGGACTGTCAGGAAACAGTTGCCATTCGACAGCAAATACAATCATTGTGAATGGCCGGTATTCGGGCATTCGAAGCGATTCAATTCCGCAGCCGTATAATCTGTCAGTCTTTAAAAGTGTAGGAATTGCCGATATTCCCTGCTTTACAAGGATGTTGTCTTTTATAATTCCATCGTCAACTGTATAATTAAAGGAAATACTTTGTGCATATAATAAAACAGCAAAAATGACAATGATGATTCCAAGTATAGTTTTAAGTCTACTGACTGAAGTTAACTCTACCTCACCTAATGTATCACTGCCATTTTCCATCTATTACTTTTCTCAAATAAAATGACTGCTAAACTAACTATTTATTCTTTATCGATAGCTATTCTGCATCACTATTCTACTTAGTGATAAAGTATTTAACTCTTACATTGATTTGCATTATCTTTTAAACATTATCTTTGCGACCGAAGCAAAAGTTTAAATTAATTATTGCTATTAATACATGAACAGGAAGAATTTATTTCCTGTAATAAATGAAATGTCGATATGCATACAAAGGATAAAATACTGGTAATAGGTTCTTCAGGACAAATAGGTACTGAACTCGTTCATAAACTTAGAGATATTTATGGTGTGGATAATGTAATTGCTTCCGACATTAAAAATACCAATCAGGCAAAAGAAGGTCCTTTTGAAGTAGCCAATGTAATGGATGCACATCAGCTGGGAGAAGTAGTTACACGACATAACGTAAATCAAGTTTATTTATTAGCAGCACTGTTATCAGCAACTGCTGAGAAAATGCCGAAACTTGGCTGGGAATTAAATATGCAAGGGTTGTTTAATGTACTTGATCTGGCAAAGGAAAAAATTATTGAACGCATTTACTGGCCCAGTTCTATTGCAGTTTTTGGCCCTAATACTCCAAAGAATAATACTCCGCAATTTACCGTAATGGAGCCTAGCACGGTTTATGGCATCAGCAAACAGGCAGGCGAACGCTGGTGCGAATATTATTTTCATAAATACAATGTGGATGTTCGTAGTTTGCGTTATCCCGGCTTGATAGGCTGGCAATCTGCTCCGGGAGGAGGAACAACGGATTATGCAGTACATATATTTCATGAAGCAATAAAGAATAAAACGTACGAATGTTTCTTGTCAGAAAACACTACTCTACCGATGATGTATATGCCCGATGCAATAAAAGCAACCATTGAAATAATGCAGGCAGATGCTGATAAAGTTAAAGTGCGGTCGAGTTATAACTTAGCAGGTATTAGTTTTTCTCCCAAAGAAATTGCTGAAGAAATCAAGAAGCATATTCCTGACTTTTCAATTTCCTATAAACCTGATTCGCGCCAGCAAATAGCTGATAGCTGGCCTCAAAGCATTGATGCTTCAGAGGCATCGAAAGACTGGGGATGGAAACCTGAATACGATTTGAAAAGAATGACCGATGATATGATGAAGAATTTAAAACAGTAGTATTAACCTAATTATTTGAGGAATAAATAACCGAAATTCAAATAGAAATCATACAAGAAAAATATTATACCTTTATACCTTATAAAATAGATTCTAACTATCCTTAATGAAAAAAGTAATCCTGATATCTCTTATTCTATTTCTTAGATTCGATATCATTCAAGCTTCCTATATTCAAAAGAAAGATTCAATAAATTTCACTGATGCCAATGATAAAAAGCAAGGCAAATGGGTTATTTATAATTCTATGGCTCATCGTCCTAATTATTCAGATGAACAAAAAGTGGAAGAGGGAATTTTTATGGATGGAAAAAGAATTGGGATATGGAAGGAATATTATCCTAATGGAGTATTGAAGAGCAGAATTACTTATGAAAACGGCCGACCAAGTGGACATGCAATTATGTACCATGATAACGGGAAAATAAAAGAAGAAGGATTATGGCAAAATTCACGCTGGGTAGGCAACTATAAATTATATTACGACAACGGGCAGGTGCAGCAGGAGTTTAACTTTAACCAAAATGGGAGACGGGATGGAGAACAGAAATATTATTTTGAGAATGGGCAAATAATGATTGAAGGTAATTGGTCATCAGGAAACGAATCGGGTATTATAAAAGAATATTATGAGAATGGAGATATCAGAGAAGAAAAGAATTTTAACAACGGAAGTTTTGATCCTGAAACTTCAAAATCATATGAACTCAAAAAAACAAGTTCTGTAAAACCTACTGAAGAAAAAACAACGACTCCACCAGTTATCCCTCAGAAAACTGAGAAGGATAACCTTGGAAAACAATTTACAGGTGAAGGTTATTGGAAATTATATAACATAAATAAACAGGTTTCAAAAGAAGGTACATTTTCCAACTTTAAATTGAGAGACGGTAAATGTTTTATTTATAACGACGATGGCATATTAACACGCATTGCTGTTTATAAGCAAGGCAGATATGTTGGAGACGCCATTATTGAAGAAGAGAAATAATTGAAATATACATCTAAATAACTTAATAGAGATGGACTTATAAGTATCATAAGTCTGTAAATTATATGCAAAATCCCCTATTTATTTATAATACACTTACCAGAACCAAGGAAAAGTTTGAACCTATACATGAAGGAATGGTTGGCCTTTATGTTTGCGGGCCTACTGTTTATAGTGATGTTCATTTAGGCAACTGCCGCACTTTTATTTCATTTGATTTAATTTATCGTTACTTATTGCATTTAGGATATAAGATTCGTTATGTTCGCAACATCACTGATGCAGGGCATTTGGAAGGAGACAGGGATGAAGGCGACGATAAATTTGCAAAAAAAGCAAAGCTGGAACAACTGGAGCCAATGGAGATTGTTCAGAAATACACACTTGGTTTCCACGATGTGATGCGTGTGTTCAACACACTTCCTCCGAGCATTGAGCCTACCGCTACTGGTCATATTGGAGAACAGATTGAAATGATAAAAGAAATTATTTCTAATGGTTATGCATACGAAACAAATGGAACCGTTTATTTTGATGTAGAAAAATACAGTACGGAATTCCCTTACGGTCAACTTACCAATCGTAAGCTGGAAGACTTGTTGGAAGGCACACGCGAACTTAGCGGTCAGGATGAAAAACACGGCCGTTTGGATTTCGCATTATGGATAGCTGCTAAACCTGAAACATTGATGAAATGGAACTCTCCTTGGGGATGGGGTTTCCCGGGATGGCACATTGAGTGCTCTGCAATGAGCAGTAAATATTTAGGAGAGACTTTTGATATACATGGAGGAGGAATGGATTTGCAGGCAACGCATCATACAAATGAAATAGCACAATCGCAGGCTTGCAACCATAAAGCACCAGTGAAATACTGGATGCATACCAATATGCTTACTGTAAATGGAGCTAGAATGTCAAAGTCGGCCGGCAATGGTTTTCTTCCGGGAGAATTATTTATAGGAAATCATCCCTTACTCGATAAAGGATACAGCCCAATGGCTGTGCGTTTTTTTATGATGCAGACGCATTACAGAAGTACACTTGACTTTTCAAACGAAGCATTGCAAGCATCCGAAAAAGGGTATGCACGTTTGGTGACCTCTATTAAAACATTGGATAATTTAAAACCTTCATCAACTTCTACTTCCAACATAAAGGAATTGGAAAAAGCATGCTATGATGCCATGAATGATGATTTTAATGCGCCAATATTAGTAGCTAGTTTATTTGAAGGTGCGAGAATTATTAATTCTGTTAACGACAATAAAGAAACAATAACAGCTGATGATTTAGCAACATTAAAAAAACTAATGCACTCATTTGTTTTTGATGTATTGGGATTAAAATCAGAAACCTCTAATTCTTCATCCGACAAAGCATTGAAGGGAGCGATGGAAGTTATTTTGGAAATAAGAAAAGATATAAAAGCAAGAAAGGATTATGCCGCTTCCGATAAATTGCGGGATGACTTGAATTCGCATAACATACAAATTAAAGATACCAAAGATGGTCCAGTCTGGTCGATTTCAGAATAAAATAATTCTTTTCATATCTCTTGTAATAGCTGTCTTCATTGCATCTTGCACAAACGATACTAAAAACAATAACATAACTCCTCCTGTAAATACAGTTGTTGTTCCAAAAACTCCAACACCTGATTTTAATGCGGATTCAGCATATTCCTTTGTAAAAGCACAGGTTGATTTCGGACCGCGAATACCGGGAACAAAGCCTCACGAAAGGTGTGCAGATTATCTGGTTGCGAAATTAAAATCGTATGGATTAAAAGTTAGTGTACAAAACGGAACTGTGAAAACATACGATGGAAAACAATTCAACTTGAAAAACATTATTGCGGAATATAAGCCTGATTTGAATAACAGAATATTATTGACCGCACACTGGGACACACGCCCATGGGCTGATTTAGACTCAGTAAAAAAAGACAAACCATTTGACGGAGCTGACGATGGAGCCAGCGGAGTTGCAGTATTGATGGAACTAGCGCGAAAGTTAGGCATATCAAAATTTGAGAAAGGTATTGACATTATTCTCTTTGATATTGAAGATTATGGGCAACAATCTTCTTCGGGAATTGAGTCACAAAAAGAAGACACATGGTGCCTTGGGTCGCAATACTGGGCGAAAAATCCTCATAAACCAGGATACTATGCTGACTATGGTATTCTGTTGGATATGGTAGGTGGGAAAAATCCAGTTTTCCCGAAAGAAGGAACTTCATTGGCTTTTGCCCCTGATATTGTAAAGAAGATTTGGGACATTGCAGGCAGAATGGGCTACGGAAATTATTTTACAAATGAGGAAACAGGCGAAACAATTGACGACCATCTATACATCAATACTCTTGCGCATTTAAAATGTATTGACATCGTTCATTACGAAGTGGCAAAACATAACTACCCGTATTTTCATCATGCTCATTCCGATAATATGGAGGTGATTGATAAAAATACACTGAAAATGGTAGGGCAACTTTTATTGGAAGTAATCTTTTCAGAGAAGTAAGTTCACTTGAAAAAAATTCTCATCATCCGTTTCAGTTCCATTGGCGACATTGTATTAACTACGCCTGTAATCCGCTGTTTGAAAGAACAGAAACCGGAAATTGAAATTCATTTTCTAACCAAGAAAGTTTTCAAAGGATTGATAGAACATAATCCTTATCTCACAAAAATTCATACCATCGATAAAGATGTAAAGGAAGTGGTAAATGACTTAAAAAAAGAGAACTTTGATTTTGTAATTGACTTGCATAACAATATACGTTCACTGCAAACCAAGACAGCGCTTGGCAAACCGTCTGCTTCGTTTAAGAAGTTAAACTTCAAGAAATGGATTTTAGTCAACTTCAAAATAAACAAGATGCCTGCAATGCATATTGTTGACAGGTATTTGCAGACTACCTCATCGCTTGGAATAAAGAATGATAATAAAGGGCTGGATTATTTTGTACCTGCAAAAGATGAAGTGAATACCGTTTCCCTCCCACTCTCTCATCAGAAAGGATATATTGGCTTTGTTATTGGTGCAAGGCATGTGACCAAACAATTGCCTGTGCAAAAGATTATTTCTATCTGTAAAAAGCTGAATCAGCCAATAGTATTGCTTGGCGGAAAAGAAGATATTGAATGTGGAAACATAATTGAGAAAGCTGTTGGTGCATTTATTTACAATGCTTGCGGAAAATACAATCTCAATCAATCGGCTTCCTTGATAAAGCAGGCAACAAAAATCATTTCTCATGATACAGGATTGATGCACATTGCAGCGGCTTTCAAAAAAGAAATTATTTCTATCTGGGGAAACACAGTGCCTGCTTTCGGCTTTAGTCCTTATCTACCGGCACTATCATCAAGAATGATTGAAGTGAAAAATCTTCCGTGCAGGCCTTGCTCCAAGATTGGGTATACAAAATGCCCGAAAGGACATTTTAAATGTATGATGGAGATTAATGAGGATGAAATTATTTCTCTTCCAAAAACAACGCCTTCAATTCCGTAGCATCACTCGGTTTCAACTTTCCTGCAAGTATCAGACTTAATTGTTTTCTGCGCAACGCAGCATCAAATCTTTTTTTCTCTTCCTCTGTTTCTGGTACCAATTCGGGCACTGGTAATGGCGACCCATTCTGGTCGACTGCTACAAAAGTATAAATGGCTTCATTTGATTTCACCTTTTCACCACTCACAGGATCTTCCACCCAAACATCGATAAACACTTCCATGGAAGTATTAAATGCACGTGATACTTTTGCCTCAATTGTTACTAAACTTGCATGTTTAATAGGATTATTAAACGACACATTATTAACCGAAGCAGTTACCACCACACGTTTACAATGGCGGTGTGCGGCAATACTCGATACCATATCCATCCATTGAAGCAGTTGTCCGCCAAATAAATTACCAAGTGTATTGGTATCATTCGGCAATACTATTTGCGTTTGTATTGTTAGGGATTCTTTGGGCGTTTTAGATTTCATACCTTATTATTATCCTGCAAAAGTAAATAAAAAGAGAGGGCGATTACGAATTAATAATCAAGGTGATGTTCCGTGAAGATTCCTATTTCCCTTCCCGGTCTTTCAATCGTTGATATTCGCGCATGATATCTTCCTCCTTATTGCTATGATAAGCGCTGTAATAGTTAAACGCCAAGCCAACACCCCAACCGAGGCTAGACCAGATGGGCCACATACCATCATAATCGGAATCGCTGCGATGCCCTTGCGTGAACCACCAGAGTGCCCATAGGAAACCATTGATAATAATGTAAGTGGCAAGGTGTCTCTTAAACCCTGCACGTTTCTTGGCTATCTGCCAAAGATGTTTGTCTTTTCCTTCTTCCATATCATAAATGTTTAGAGTCTAAAATTACTATTATTTGGTTTCTATGTTGTTAACTACTGACTTTTATTCCAGAAATGCCCTTTATTGTTGAACGAATTTTATTGATTAACAGGGGTTTCACTTTCTTACCTTTAATAATAAGGTACATTATTGGGGAGGTCAACCTTTTGTGTCAGGAGGCCAACCTTTTTGTTCGGGAGTTCAACCTTTTTTGTCTGGAGCTCAACCTTTTTACTCGGGAGTTCAACCTTTTTGCTCAGAAGGTCTACCTCCTGACAAAAACAGTCCACTGTCCGAAATTCCCCTTCTTTCAGTTCAATACTCTTATCAGATTACAAGCGTTTCGATTCTTTTTAAACCGCAAATACTGTTTTTAATTGCGGTGATTAAATACTAATTAATTTATTGGTGCATTAATTAAAGAGATTATTAAAATGAAAAATTGAGAATGGACATAAAATGTTTATCAAAATGAATTTATGTTGATGGTAATAGATGAAGAGAAGAATGTTGTGAATTGGAAATCAGTGGCAGAGTAAATTAAGGATAACTGCTAATTACACCCTCTCCACCCAGTCGCCGCCATTCTTAATCAAATCAATCAAAGCATCCACAGCGTTTTCCGAATCAATATTACGTTCCACCACTTCGCGGCCTTTGTATAAAGTAATTTTACCAACACCCGTTCCCACATATCCATAATCAGCGTCAGCCATTTCGCCCGGCCCGTTCACAATGCAGCCCATAATACCAATCTTCACACCTTTCAAATGATCGGTACGGGTTCTAATCTTCGCAGTAGTTTCCTGCAAATCAAACAGCGTACGTCCGCACGAAGGGCAACTAATATATTCCGTTTTACTAATACGGGTACGCGTAGCCTGCAGTATTCCAAAGCAGGTAGAATTTATAAATTGATTACTTATTGCCTTTGATTGATTGTTACTCGTAAGCCACACCCCATCACCAAAGCCATCCAGAAGCAGCGCACCAACATCAGTAGAGGAATAAAGCTGAAACTGTTCTTCGGAAATGTCTTTGTAATTTCTTTTGATGATAACAGGAATTTTCATTCCTAAATTCATCATCTGAATAAACATTCTTCGCAATTCAGCCATAGCGTGTTCGTTAGCCGTTTCGAAAACAAAAACTGTCTTTGCTGTTGCTTGATTAAAAGATTCTCTTATTTGTTTCAAAACCTCATCACTCATTCGTTGAGTAGCAGGCTTCACCAAAGAATTAATATTAACTGTGACAAAAGTAAATTCGGTTTCCTCTTCCGACGCAAGGTATTCCTTGTATGTTTTTAAAGGATAACATCTAGTTTTGTTTTTTAATTTAGTCCAAGTATCATAGTTATATATCAATCCCAACGTTCCCGGTATTTCAAAATCCACTTCATTATCACCAACAAATAAATAATCACAGGCTTGATCAGTAATATTCCATTTGTCCAACGGCACCGAATAATTATAACCAACCGCAAACAAACTAGCAGGAGTTATCTTTTCTTTATTACTGAAATCAGCTATTACACGCGGCACATTATGTCCGCCAATATTAATTACTTCAGTAGTTTCTCTTTTCTTGAAATCATAAAATGAATAAGGAATAGAATTCTTAATCTCTGGAATAGCAGCATGAGAAGTCCTGTTGGTATATCTTTCTATAAGATATTTCGCCACCGGTATTTCAAACTCAGGGTCTTCGGTTAACGAAACACGCACCGTATCCCCTACTCCATCTTCCAGCAAAGTACCAATTCCCACAGCCGATTTAATACGCCCATCCTCACCTTCACCCGCTTCAGTTACGCCAAGGTGCAACGGATAATTCATCTTGTTTTCCTGCATTGTCTTTATCAGCAACCGATACGCTTCCACCATCACCTTAGGGTTACTCGCTTTCATCGACAGCACAATGTTGTAATAACTATTGTCTTCACAAATGCGCAGAAACTCCATCGCACTTTCCACCATACCACGCGGAGTATCGCCGTATCTGCTCATAATCCTGTCGCTCAGCGAACCGTGATTAGTACCAATCCGCATAGCGGTTCCATACTCTTTACATATCTTTACCAGAGGCGTAAATCGTGTGCGGATGCGGTCAAGTTCCGCTTCATAACTGTCGTTATTATAATCAATCTCCTCAAACTTTTTCTTATCCGCATAGTTACCCGGATTCACACGTACCTTCTCAACAATGCGCGCAGCAAGCTCTGCAGCATTAGGCGTAAAATGTATATCAGCAATAAGCGGCGTGTTATATCCACGTTTGCGGAGCTCATCTTTTATGTTTTGCAGATTCTGTGCTTCCTTCAAACTCGGCGCTGTAATGCGCACATACTCACATCCTGCATCAATCATCCGTATACTTTGCTCCACAGTCGCAATCGTATCCATCGTGTCAGTAGTAGTCATACTCTGCACCCGTATTGGGTTATCGCCGCCCATCGGCACATCGCCAATAGTTACCACACGCGTTTTATAACGCGAATATTCAGTAAGGCTATTACAGTAAAGTTTTGTATTCATTGAAGTAATGCAAAGTTAAAAATTGTTTTCTTTCCTCTTCAGATAGTTCTTTAACAGCACGTTTCCGAAGATGGTAGAAAGAATAATAAAGGTGCCAAGATAAAAACCGGAAGTCATTGATTCATCTTTTTTCCAGAGGAAATACGCAATGATAATTCCATAAACAGTTTCAAGGTTCACTGTCAATGTTATTGTAAACGGACTTATTTTTCGCATCAGATTAACAGAAGATATAAACGGGAAAGCCGTGCCGACAATAGATAATATAGAAATCCACAGCCATGCCTTTGGAGTGATTATAAAAAAGTAGGGAGTAAATTCGCCGGTGAATAATAAGTAAATAGAAAGTACAACCACGCCGCCGATTAATTCATAAAAAGCAATTAAGGAAGACGGAATCCGTTTTACCATTAAGCCGTTAAACACTGTAAATATAGAAGAAGTTAAGGCCGCCATCATCCCGAAAAAGATACCCCAGGCATAATGTGTTTCCACTTTAAATATCATTCCAATGGCACCGATAATTATCATTCCGAATATTATTTCATACCGGATTATTTTTCTTTTATAGAAGATTGGTTCAATAAGAGAAGTGAATAAAGTGCCGGTAGCAAAGGCAACCAGCGTTACCGAAACATTGGAAATATTAATTGCATTATAAAAGCAGAACCAATGGAAAGCAATAATAGCACCTGTTCCAATAAGTTTCCAGAAATCACTTTTACTTACATTAATATTCCTTTTGGTAACAATTAAATAAACTGCAATGGTGGCAATGGTAAGCAGCATCCTGAACCATACCAATTGAAATGCAACAACATTTTCTATGTTTAAAAGCTTGCCAAGTATCGGCGACCATCCCCAGATGAATACAATGAAATGAAGTAAGAGAAGGTTTTTGTTTTTAAAAAGCACGGATTAAATATTAAGGAGCAAAAGTAGTCAGAGAATTAAGATTAGCAACAATTATTCAAATCGTTTAGCAATCTTTTCTTCCACATATTCTCTTAGTGCTTCTATTTTCAGTGTATCTACCACTTCCGAAGCAAAGGCGTGCATCAATAATTTCTTTGCTGATGTTTCACTTAATCCTCGTGCACGCAGGTAAAATATTTTGTCTGCATCAAGCTTACCTGTTGAAGTACCATGCGAACATTTTACATCATCAGCATATATTTCTAACTGTGGTTTAGTATTAATAGTTCCATCATCACTCAACAGAATATTTTTGTTTGATTGAAACGCATTTGTTTTCTGCGCATCCTTCCTCACATATATTTTTCCATTAAATGTTGCTGATGATTTATCTTCAATAATTCCTTTGTAAAGCTCGTTACTGTTGCAGTTTGGCTTTCTATGGTCAACCAAAGTATGATTGTCCACCACTTGATTTCCGCTTGTCAAATACAATCCGTTTAAGTGAGTTTCTATATGCTCATCATCAAGTACAATATTCAAATTGTTACGCACCAGCGAACCGCTCAACGTAATTGTATTTGTTGAAAACACAGATTGTTTCTTTTGATAAACCTGAGTAGTATTCATCAAATAACCATTCTCGTTTTCATCCTGAATTTTATAATAATCAACAATGGCATTTTCATCAACTGCAATCTCCGTCACTGAATTGTTGAATGTTTTCGCTGAAGAATCAACAGTTTCAAACGATTCAATAAATTTAACCTGAGCATTTGGCTCCACAACAACTAAATTTCTTGAGTTGATAATCAGGTTTTCTTTGGCAGAAGAAATATTAATAATATGTATAGGAGATTCTATTATAGTTCCCTTTGCAACATGAATAAATACGCCACCTTTAGCCAACGCTGTATTCAAAGCAATAAATATATCTGCATTTACATCAGCGTATTTAGAATATTGTTTTGAGAAGTTTTCGTTTGAAGCAGCTTCTGCAATGTTGATAACCTGCAAGCCTTTAGGTAATGATTTTATATTTGATAAGTCTTCAATAAAAACACCGTTTTCAATTACTATATCAATCGCGTCCTTTAGAAATTTAGTGTGCTTTATTTGTTCATGTGAAGTTGTTTTATCTGTTGAAAAAGCAAATTCTCCTTTCAACATTAATTCAATATTCACATATTTATATTCTTCGCTTTTACGGTTTGGAATGCCGTGTTTCAAGAAGCTTTCCATCGCCTGTTCACGTATTTGCAAACTGCCAAACAAAGAACTCTTTACAGTTTCAAATTCAGCGTATAATCTATCTTTCAGCGTATTCGTTTTAACAGCAGCTTCCATTACGCGTTCACTTCCTCTTTAATAAAATCATATCCTTTTTCTTCCAGTTCCAAAGCCAATTCTTTCGGTCCTGTCTTCACTATTTTTCCATTGTACAAAACATGCACCACATCAGGAACAATATAATCAAGCAATCGCTGATAGTGAGTAATCACAATAGTTGCATTGTCTCTTGATTTTAATTTATTAACGCCGCCTGCCACTATTCTCAGTGCATCTATGTCCAATCCACTGTCTGTTTCATCAAGTATAGCCAACTTAGGCTCAAGCATTGCCATCTGAAATATTTCATTGCGTTTCTTCTCCCCTCCACTGAACCCTTCATTCACACTGCGGTTAGCAAGTTTGCCATCCAGCTCCACCAGCTTTTGTTTTTCTTTTAATCTTGCCAGAAAGTCTTTTGCTTCCATTGGAGGCAAGCCTTTATAAGCACGAATTTCATTAATAGCAGTCTTCAAAAAGTTAACATTACTAACCCCCGGAATTTCTATTGGATACTGAAACGCAAGGAACACGCCTTCTCTTGCTCTATCTTCCGGAGAAAGTTCCAACAGGTTTTTCCCATTGAATATTATTTCTCCTTCCGTTACTTCATATTCTTCTCTTCCTGCTAGCACTGCAGATAATGTACTTTTCCCAGAACCGTTTGGTCCCATTATCGCATGAACTTCTCCCGCTTTTACTTCTAAATTAATTCCTTTCAGAATTTCCTTCCCGTCAATTGACGCATGTAAATTTTTAATTGATAACATATAGTTTAAAGTTTAAAGTTAGAAAGTTTAAAGTTGTGTTAACCCATAAGGTTCCGCATCTTCCATAAACTTGCTGCCTTTTATTTCAGTTGTTTTTAAATAATTCATTAATCCTCCAAGCATTTTACTTACTTCAATAATCTTGGTAACTACCTCTTCAAATTCTTCTTTTGAAATATATTCTAAATCCGTTGCAATATATAATTGAGCTCGAACCTCTGCTGCGGAAGCTTTGGCAATTGATAAAAATTGGTTGAATTCCTTATTTCCATTTCTTTCAAATCCTTCCGCAATATTTGAAATAATGGAAACACTTGGTCTTCT
>CAIRRW010000360.1 GCA_903881065.1 uncultured Bacteroidota bacterium | reverse complement strand
TCCTAATAAAACAGTGCCGACTCCCACCATCGATTCCATTGGTTTTTGAGTAAAACCGAAATAAAGTAACCAGGTATTAAAAATGAGAAATAATATTGGAGTGATCGGATATAAAGGCGTTCTGAAAGTCTCTTTTGTATTCAACTTTTTTATTCTTATAATAAATAAACCAAACACTGTAAGGAATGTAAACAGCAATAAAGTAAACCCGATATAGGTAATCACCTGGCTGAATGTAGCTGTAAATATAAAGAACAGCGAAATTGTTAATTGGAAAAATGTTGCATTAAGGGGAGTATTGTTTTTTGTTGTTTTACTTAGGAACGAAAGAAATTTTAAATCGGTTCCCATTGCCTGACTTACTCTTGGCCCTGCCATCACCATTGAACTTACTGAAGAAACAAGTAATATGGAAATAATGATGGAAATTATTTTACCTCCTGTAGCACCGAATATAAAACTAGCCGAAACATATCCTACATCACTTTTGCCTGCCAGTGCAGCAATTGGTGAAGTATAAAGAAATACATAATTCAGCAATATATACAATACTGTTACTATTGCGGTACCATAAAGCAATGATTTTGGAAGATTCTTTTGCGGATTTTCAATCTCCCCAGCTATGTAAGATGCCGCATTCCAGCCGGAATATGAATAGGAAACAAAGAATAATGCTATCGCAAATGCTGCGGTAGTTATATCGCCAAGTGTGCCGGAAGTTACTGCAAAACTAACATCTCCGGTACGCCCCGACCCTAATCCGAAGCAAATAAATAATACAATAAGCAGTACTTTAATGCTTGTAAATACGGTCTGTACTTTACTTCCCCAGTTCAAGGTGAGTGCATGAATAAATGATAAAACAACCACAACTATACTAGCTGTTATTTTAGGATCGACAGCAAATACATTATTAAAATACTGGCCTAAAGCCAATGCTGCTGCTGCTACCGGAGCGGCAAATGCAACCGTGGACGATACAAAGCCGGACATAAATCCTACTGCCGGATGATATATTTTTGACAGGTAATTATACTCACCACCTGATTTCGGAAATGTGGTGCCTATCTCTGCATAGCACAGTGCGCCAAGGAAAGAAACAACTCCGCCGATAAGCCATAATAATATAACGCTGCTGCCGTTTTTAATATCTATCACCTGATATCCCAGACTGGTAAACACTCCCGTGCCTACCATATTAGCAATTACAATTGAAGTAGCTGTGTAAAAGCCAATCTTTTTAGTATCCATAAACAAATTCAGGTAAAAACATTAATCGAATGATTGCGAAGGTTGAGTAGATAGTTTTATCAACTGCTGATAAGCCGCTGTCGACAGGTCGTTGAAGAAAAAGTTAATGGGGTTTACTTTCTCTCCGTTTTTAATAACTTCATAATGTACATGCGGACCTGTCGAACGTCCTGTATTTCCAACCCATCCAATCAGTTCGCCGCGCTTCACATGTTGTCCCGCTTTCACTTTTATTTTGCTCATGTGTCCATAAAGCGTCTGATATCCAAAGCCGTGATTTATCACCACATGATTGCCGTATCCTTGAATAACGGCATCGGCAGTAGTAACAATGCCAACACCGGTAGCATATATTTCGGTGCCTATGTTGGCAGTAAAGTCAAGTCCGGGATGAAACTCACCTGTCTTATAAATAGGGTCGGTACGCCAGCCGTAACCTGACGGAATATGTTTTAAATCTTTATTCGCAATCGGTTGAATAGCAGGAATAGATGCCAATAGCTTCTCCTTATCTTTCACCAGTTTCACCACTTCGTCAAATGATTTCGACTGAATATATAGCTGCTTGCTTATCCTGTCGAGCTTCTGAGTACTTTCAATCATCAGTTCCGAATTCTCGTATCCCTTCAATTCCTTATACCGCTCCACGCCGCCAAATCCGGCTTTACGAATGGTTTCAGGAATAGCATCCGTCTCAAAAATAGTTCTGTAAATATTATTATCCCGTTCCTGAATATCACTCAGCACGTCGCTCACCTCCCGCATCCTGCTGTTCAGCAATTCGTACTGAAGATTTAGTTCGGCAATCTCCCGCTGCAACTGCTTCTCCTTTGGCGAATCAAGATATTTATATGCAAGCCCGATGGTAACAGTAGCAAAAAACAACCCCGTAGCCAGATACGATACCACCTGCCAGATTCTCTTCCGCAGCGGCACAATATCTTTCTCAAACGACAGCGATTTTGTATTAAACTTATATTTTATCTTGCTCATTATTTCTTAAAAGGATTGCGAAGGTAAACAAATAAAACAAATTGAATTTACATTAACAATTATTAATTAAATAATAAGTCATAATAATATTTCACTTTTCAATATACTATTAACAATATTTTGTCCTCAATTCCAAATCTTAAATTGTCAAAATTTCCATAAAATTCTATTTTGTTTAATTTAAACTCATTTCTTTCAATTTCAACAAAACTAAATTTATGGTATATTACACACAATTGCAGGTTAAAAAGATAGAATAAATAG
>CAIRRW010000359.1 GCA_903881065.1 uncultured Bacteroidota bacterium | reverse complement strand
GTGTAACTACCTTTTCCTCTATTCTAATAAAACCTGCCCATTTTGCAATAACAGGAATATAACGGTGCATCTCACCATATACCTCAATGTTTTTTACTACATCTTTTTTATATGCTTTTAAGCCACAGTTAAAATCATGCAAATTATTAATTCCACTTGCTTTACGGGTAGCCCAGTTAAAAAGCTTGGTAGGAATTGTTTTACTTATTGGGTCATAGCGCTTTTGCTTCCATCCCGACACAAGGTCTAAGCCATCATCAGAAATCATTCTATATAAATCAGGAATTTCATCAGGCGAGTCTTGTAAATCAGCATCCATAGTTATTACTACATCCCCTTTACACGCTTCAAAACCCACATTTAATGCAGCAGATTTACCATAATTCCGCCTAAATTTTATGCCTCTAATATTTTTATTTCCATAGGAAAGCTCCTCAATCACCTTCCATGAGGCGTCTTTTGAACCATCATCTACCAATATGATTTCATACGAGTACAAATTCGAAACCATTACTCTGTCAATCCATTCACATAACTCTGGTAAAGATTCTTCTTCGTTAAATAAGGGTATAACTACTGAGATATTCATCACGGGCAAAGATAAATAATTTAATCTGGCTTAGCTCATTGAACATAGCGCTTTTCAAAATAAATTAATATGGGAATTAAAAGCGATATGATTAAAATTAAAGAAGATGTCCATTTGTGATCCCATTTGGACTCAAATTACACCACCCCTCTGCACTCATATTCTTTACAACCCTTTGTTTTCAATACATTTACTATTTTAGCAGAGTAAAATTGTGCATAACTAAGTAGCATAATGTTAATAATGTTTACCCTATTGTTTACCCCACTTTGCATTCTTTTGCGTATCTTTGTTGAATAATTAAAACATCAATAATGGCAACAGTTTCAATAATATTTCGCAGGGACAAAATTAATAAAAAAAATGAAGCCCCAATCCACTTCCGAATCATCAAAGATAGGAAAATAAATTACATCTCATCTGGTATAATGTTACCAGTTGAAAATTGGGATGAAAAAAATCATAGGATAAAATCCAAGCACACCAATAGTGCAAGGCTTAATTCCTTTTTATCAAATAAGTTTTCCGAGCTTCAGGATGAAGTTTTTGAACACGAAACAATAAATAAAAGTTTAACAAGCCGCGGACTTCGTGATAAAATTTATGGAAAAAAACCATCCGATTTTTTATCTTTTGCAGATGAAGTTTGCGAGGAATATTTGGCAGATGGAAAAATTGGAACGTATGACAAAAGCAAATCAATAGTTGCAAAGTTGAAAGAATACTTAAATGGAAGAAATATTTTCTTTCAAGATATAACACCTGAATTTTTAACGAAGTACGAAAAATATCTAAAGGGTACGAAATTAAACAAGGTGAACACAGTTCACAAAGATTTTAAGTTTATACGCAAAATATTTAATGATGCAATTCGTAAGGATGTTATTGAAAATATTGTAACTCCATTTATCAAATACAAGTTAAAAACAGAGAAAACAACAAGAGTATATTTGTCAGAGGAAGAATTATCATTGATTGAAAATGTAAAAACAACACCTGGAACACGTTTGGAAATGCACCGTGATATGTTTGTCTTTGCTTCTTATGTTGGAGGTTTAAGAGTTTCGGATATGTTACAAATAAAGTGGAAGCACTTTGATGGAGTAAATATAAATTTCACAATTCAAAAAACGGGAAATCAACTTTCAATAAAAGTACCAAATAAGGCACTTGAATATATTGAGAAGTACAAGCCAACAGAGAAAAATTCAGAAGCATTTATTTTCCCAATGCTTTCGGATAATTTAGATTTTAAAGATTTAAGAGCAGTTGACAGTGCAATAAGTTCAGCAACAGCCCACATAAATAAAAACCTCAAATTCTTAGCGAAAAAGGCTGAAATCCACAAGCATATCAGTTTTCATACAAGCCGCCATACTTGGGCAACAAGAGCATTGAGAAAGGGAATCAGTATTGATAAAGTTTCTAAATTGATGGGACATTCAGCAATACTTCAAACTCAAATTTATGCTAAGATTGTAAATTCTGAGTTAGACAAGGCAATGGATGTATTCAATGATTAAATAAAAAACACCACCCAAGAACAGAAAGCTATCTTTGCAGAGTTGGCCGGATAAATAAATATTTTAACACCTGACAAATGAAGATAGATTTAAGCATTTACGACAGAATTTTATATGGTGATTTAAGACCTTGGCTGGACACAAATAAATCAGAAACGAAGTTTCAAACGAAACTTACACCATCTTTCCGTTACCCAAAAGGTGGCTCAATTGGCTTTGAAAAGGCTATTAAAGCAGCCCTGCAAGACTTTAAAGCATTGACTGAAGAAGAAGATTATTTTTTTGAAATCAAAGATGACAATACCAAATTTCAATCATTGCAAGATGAAATTTCCGAACCATTGTTGGAGATACATTTACCGGAGCCTCCAAATAAGAAAACAGAGTTTTATTTTTTCTTAATCCGCAACGAAGGTACAAGGTTAATGAACAACCTTCTGAAAGCATTGCAGCTGAGTACCACAGAAAGCGAAAAAAAATATTCACTTAATTCTGTTTTAAACAAAGTCAATGCATTCCTTAATGATATTGAAAAACAGAAAAAGCAATTACAAAAAACACAGACCACAGCGCAACAAAAAAGTAATGACTATATATTATTGGTTTTAAAATATAC
>CAIRRW010000358.1 GCA_903881065.1 uncultured Bacteroidota bacterium | reverse complement strand
TTAAATAATTAGATAAGTATGGAAAAAGCAGACAGACTAGAAAATCTAGTTATAAATACTAAAGAAAATTTAGCACTTATCTCATTTGATAAAGATGCAAAGGTATTAGTAATGAAAGGACATTCGTTACCTGAAAATAGTTATTATTTTTTTCTTCCCATATTAGAGTGGACAGAAAAATATTTAAAAACATTACCTGATAATACTACATTAAGTATTGCATTTGAATATCTTCATACAGGAGCAACAAAACAAATTTTTGAATTAATGAGAATGTTGAAGAAATCAGAAGAAAATGGGAATTCAATTACAATTAATTGGTATTATGAGGAAGATGACGATGATATGAAAGATTTAGGAAAGCAATTTTCTTCCGCTTTAGACATTAAGTTTAATTTCGATCAGTTTGAGAATTAGGCGCCTTTGGTCAAGCTCAATTAATCCCCTTTGATATTTTATAGTTTTTTTCATCCAAATTATTCTCTTTTTTAATAAATATGGTTTAGTTCTTATTGATCTTTAAAAGCCATCCATCGATACTTCCAAATACGGAATAAACTTATATATCGCTTATTTTAAGGTCTGCAACATTAATTTATTACTTTTATACACTTATTAATTCAAACTAACAATATGTACAAAATAAAAGCTACACAATTTATCCTTCTGATTTCTTACACTATAAATACTTTAAATGCTCAGGTATTTCTAAAAAGCAATATTGGCACAAAACCATCTTTTAAAGATATGCAACTTCAGTTTGACGAATGGAAAAACTCAACAGACCTAAAAACAGCACATCATTGGAAATATTATAAACGTTGGGAAAATGAAATGTTAATGCATACAGACGCAAAAGGAGAGCCGGCTGATGCAGCCATTTATTTTGACGCAGCAATAAAGGCAGCATATGAAAAGAATGCACTTCAATCAGAAAAATTGATGTCAACCAATTGGTCGCCTGTCGGTCCTTTTACATTACCTGGAAATGAAACAGGATATATGCAGAATGGTATAGCACGTATAAATTGTATTGCTTTTGATCCAACTAATTCAAACACTTATTATGTTGGAGCAGGTCAGGGAGGCGTTTGGAAAACTACCAACAACGGTGTTTCCTGGACTCCGCTTACAGATAACTTACCTATAGAACGAATAAGTGACATAGCCATAGATCCTAATAATGTTAATACTATGTATATTTCAGTTTGTGATTTTGAATACATAGATTGGAATTTGCATGAAGGAGGAGCAAAACGGAATACAAACAGTGGTTTAGGTGTATATAAAACAATTGATGGCGGACTAACATGGCAACCAACAGCTTTAAGTTTTCAATTATTAAATGGTGATGCTACGCTTATTCGTAAGGTATTGGTAAATCCAACAAACAGTAATAATGTGATTGCCTGTGGCGTTAGCGGAATGTATACATCTGTTGATGGAGGAAACAGTTGGACACATACAATGGATTCTTTGTTTTGGGATTTGCAGCAGGATCCTGTAAATCCTCATACATTATATGCAGCAACGGGTTGGTTAAAATATGCCAATATTGGAACTGCTGGAATTTATAAATCAACAGATTTTGGAAATACCTGGACATTACTTAATACAGGAATAACAGGTCAAGGTGTAGTTCAACGGATTAGGATTGCAATTGCACCAAGCAATAATAATTATATATATGCACTAGCTACTGATAACCAATCGGGCTGTTACGGAATTTATAAATCAGTAAATGGAGGAAATACCTGGCAGTTTCTTAATCCTGGAGTAAATTTGATGGATTCTGGAACAGGCAATAATCCTGGAGGGCAAGGAACATATGACCTTGGTTTTGATATTAAACCTACTGATCCAAATACAGTATATGTTGGTGGTGTAAATGTATGGGTATCCACTGATGGTGCTACTACATTCAATCCTGCTTCATATTGGATGACTAATTATGGACCGACCATACATGGGGATATTCATTTTATTGAAACACAACCTTCATCGGGAAAAATATTTGTTTGCAGTGATGGAGGTCTTTATCAGACTGCTGCAGTTACAGGCGAATCATGGACTTCTGCAAATGGCGGATCGCCTTGGCCAACACAATGGAATACAATAAGCAATGGAATGAATATTACTTCTTTCTATCGCATTTCAAGTTCAAGAAATTCTACTGCTCGACTAGCTGCAGGAGCTCAGGATAATGGAACGTTCTATTATGACGGCACAGCATGGAATACTATTTACGGTGGTGATGGTATGGATAATTATCTCGATCCATTCAATGATAATAATGTGATATGTTCGGCTCAATATGGAAGTTTTGGAATTTCAAATGATGGCGGATTGACCTTTACAGGAGGCAATAATATGAATCAGAATAATGAACCTGCAGAGTGGACTTCACCTATTGTGGCTGATTATAACATTCCCGGTACATTGTATGCAGGATTTACCAATGTAGAAAAATCAACAGATAATGGCAGTTCTTGGACATCATTAACAGCTTTGCCTAACGATCCAATAAACAATAACGAAATATCAGCATTGGCTGTCGCTAATTCAAACAGCAACGTGTTATATGCAGCTAGAAGAGTTAGATATGAGTACAATTCCCCATCTACTGTTTATATTACAACTAATGGCGGCAATAATTGGACGGATATCACTGCAGGTTTGCCTGATTCATTATATCCTACAAGTATTGATATAAGTCAGACAAATGCCAATACCGCTTATGTTGTATATGCCCAGTTCAGTGCAGGGAATAAGGTTTTTAAAACAACCAATGGCGGCAGTACTTGGCAAAACATATCGTACAACTTACCCAACATACCTATTAATTGTGTAAAAACAGTACCCGGTTCACGCGAATTAATGGTTGCAACCGATATTGGATTATATATTCTTGATTCAGCAAGTACCAATTGGGTTAATAACAGCGCAGGTTTGCCAAACGTAATTCTGTCGGACATTGAATTTAATACTTCCATCAATAAAATTTATCTAGCTACTTTCGGCAGAGGAATTTGGGAAAATGATTTGAGTGCTTTAAACACTTCCGTTAAAACCAATATGGGCGAAAATTTTGGTGTCGAACTTTATCCGTCACCAAATGATGGTGAGTTTACCATTCATGTATTAACTGATAAAATTCAGAATGAAGTTCTTAATCTGGATGTGGTGGATATTACTGGACGGATTGTTTACACTGCTTCTCTAACTGGACAGACAATATATAAAGAAAAAATCAACCTGGCTTCAGGAATGTATTTTGCAAAAATTAAAAGCAAATCATTATATGGTGTGAAGAGTTTTGTGGTAAAGTAAAACGTATCAATACTCAATTAATATTCTTTAAAAGATAATGTAACTACAACGCAAAATTAAAATGAAAAAAAAACTATTAATAATTTTTGCGCTTACCCTTAACCTCACTATTTCATATTCTCAAAAAACATCTTCCCTATTTCTTCCCGAAAAATCAACGAACATGCCGGAATGGTTCAATTTATTTTATAATGGTACAGCCAATGTACATACAATAGAAGAAACTTATAACAATTATTATAAAACTCATCCACTTGAAAAAACAACATATACGCAGTATTACAAAAGATGGTTAATAGAAAATGAAAGATACATACAGGATGATGGCAGTATTGAAAATCATGAAACAAGTTTATTAACGGATCATAATACTAAATCATATTCACGAAATCCATCAAGTGCATGGTCTCTGCTTGGTCCTTCCGAAACATTTTGGGCATCATGGAACAATGCTGCCCAATCGGCTGTTCCATGGCAGGTAAACTTATACACATTTGATGTAGCACGTTCCAATACAAATATATTATATGCCTGTCCTGAAACAGGCGGTATTTTCAAAACCATTGATAAAGGATTGAATTGGGTATCGGTTTCGGACAATATACGGTTGGGAACAATTACTGCAATAGCAGTACATCCCACCAACCCTGATATTGTATATGCTTCAGGCGGTAATAATGTTTATAAAACTACAGACGGAGGATTAACATGGACTACTATTTTAACAGTAACCGGATTATCATGTAACGATATTGCGATATTTACAAATAACCCGAATATTGTTTTAATCGGCAGTTCTGTAGGATTGTATAAATCGGTAAATGCAGGCACTTCGTTTACAGTAGTGGCAGGTACCAAACAAATATATGATATAGAAACAAATCCGTTGAGAGATAATTCGGTATATATTTTGAATAAACCAACAGGGGATTCAATAGTCAGGTTTTATGTTTCGCATGATGGTGCCACTACTTTTAACTTAATAAATAATGGATGGATAACCAGTTGTGCTTCCAGTTCAGGACGAATGACGGTTACCTCGGCTGATACCAATTATATTTATACTATGTTATTAATGGGAGGAACCATTGCTGCGCCCGTAATGTTAAGAAGTAGAAATGCAGGACAAAACTGGAAATTAACCTGCACAGGTATTAAGAACAATCTTACCGGAAACAGTATCAGTCCGTTGGGAATGAGTAACGGACAAGGGTATTATGATTTAAGCATAATGGCATCTACTGTAAATCCAAATGAGGTAATTGTAGGAACCACTACTGCCTATAAATCGATGGACACAGCCAATACCTTTACTGCTGTGGGTGGTTATGTCGGTAGCTTTTCTATTCATCCTGATATTCAGGAAATGAAAATGATTGGCAATGATGCATGGATTTCTACTGATGGAGGAATCACGAATTCAACTGATTTTTTCACTTCTGTTGCAAATGCAACTGCACGCAATAAAGGTATTTATGGCAGCGATTTCTGGGGGTATGGTCAGGGATGGAACGAAGATTTAGCCACAGGAGGCAGGTATCACAATGGAAACGTTGCCTTATATGATGGTTATCCTGTAGGTAACGGACTTCGTCTTGGGGGTGGAGAAGCCGGTACAGGATATTCAATGGTGGGCAGAGATATGTATGTTGCACACTCGGATATTGGCGCTTCTGTGTTACCGAAAACATTCAGTGGCAATAAACAGGATTTTGCTTTTAGTTTGTATCCCAATGAAGATGGTTATGGATGGGATGCCAGCGAAGTGGAATTTTCCCCATCGTGTTACAATCAGATATACATTGGTAAAGACAGCAGTTTATGGAAATCCATAGATGGCGGGGTGTCTTATACAGAGGTGCATAACTTCCATCAGAGGGTAAAGAAGTTTGAAATCTGCCGGAGCAATCCGCTTGTTTTGTATATGGCTACAAGTACCAGTTTATATAAAACCATTGATGGAGGTACAACATGGACGATACTTACCTTGCCTACAGGACAGTCAATTAGTCAAATTTCCTTATCAGTAAGTTATACCGATGAAAATATTTTATGGATAACATCAAAAAGCAATTCATCAAACAACAAGGTTTTTAAAACTATTGACGGAGGAAACACTTGGGTGAACCTTACAACGACTACAATCAATTCCTATAGTTATCAAATAATAAATCATCAGGCAGGCACCGATGGAGGAGTTTATATTACGTCGAAGGATTATGCTAAAGTGTATTACAGGAATAATACTATGGCTGACTGGGTTGATTTCTCTGCAAGTCTGCCGCAGGAATACAAACCGGTAACTACAAAACCATTTTATAAAAAGAATAAACTGCGTACTGCAGGCAACAGAGGAATATGGGAAATAGATTTTTATGAAAACGGAATGCCGGTAGCGCAGCCTACAGTGGATAAATTAGAATCATATTGTGTAAGAGACACTTTTTATTTTGATGATTTTTCCGCTGTCAATCATTCGCAGGTAAGCTGGAACTGGAGCTTTCCGGGAGCTACCTATGTAAGTGCTGTTAATATTAGGAATCCGAGAGTTGTATATTCCTCACTTGGTGCGCATATTGCTACATTGACAGTCAGTCAAAGTGGTAACGTAAGTTCAAAATCGGTTACTATTAATGTTGTGGCAAATGCATGTGCAGCTGATACCATACCTGGTAATGCTTTATCCATTACTTCCAACGGAAACTATGCAATTGTTCCTGCATTAAATTTAAATTCGAATACAATAACTATTTCCGCATGGATAAAACCTGCTTCGCCTCAAAATAATTTAGCGGGTATTGTATTTTGCAGAAGCTCCACTTCGGCTGCAGGCTTCAGTTTGCGAAGCACAAATGAATTGAGTTATCACTGGAATGATAATTTTTATAATTTTTCTTCGGGCTTATTTGCCATTCCCAATCAGTGGAATTATGTGGCACTTGTAATTACTCCTACCAGCGGAACATTATACCTGAATGGAAAAGCGGTAACAAATTCCGGCACACATAATCCCGAGCTTTTTAATGCCACCACATTAATCGGTATGGATAATAACAGCACTACACGTACCTTTAATGGATTAATAGATGAGATATGTATCTGGAACAGGGCTTTGACATTAGATGAAATCAGGTCGGCAAGGCATCTTACTAAAATTCCTGCCAATGATGCATCCATAGTTACCTATTATCAGTTTAATGAATCGGGCGGCAACGTGCTGGATAGGGCAGGAGTTCATCATGCAACATTAACTTCGGGTGCCACACGAGTTGTTTCTACGGGTCCTTTTGCAGGAGGAATTAGCAGCAAACAAAATATTGTTGCAGGAGGTGTAAATACATTTTCGGGTACTGATGTAAAACTTGCATTCCCTATAACAGGCGGTTCTATATATCCAAACGGAGATGTATGGGTATCGAAATTAAATTATCATCCCGACCAGAATGCAAATCCGTATCCGATGGTTAATAAATACTGGGTGGTGAATAATTACGGAACTGATAGTGTTTTCAGTACATTGGATAGCATTGTATTTGGCGGTTTACCTTCGCTTACAGTACCTGCTCCTAACAATTATTATCTGTTCAAACGAAAATCAAATGCGGATGGTGCCACATGGGCTAATCCGCAGGATACTGCCGATGTATATACTTTGAATGGAAATAATTCCAGTTTAAAATTCAGTACCAATAGTAACATTACATCATTCAGCCAGTT
>CAIRRW010000357.1 GCA_903881065.1 uncultured Bacteroidota bacterium | reverse complement strand
TTTACCAAAACCAAATCCAGGGTCAATAATTATTTTGGTAAAGCCAAATGCTTTTAGCTTCGCAATTTGCGTTTCAAGGAAAGAAACAACATCAGCACGTATATTTTTGGTTTCATCCTTATCGTGCATTGTAATAATGCTGCCATTGTTGTGCATCAATATATAAGGTATATCAAGTCGCGCGATGGTAGCAAACATAGCATCATCAAAAGTACCACCTGAAATATCATTAATAATATTGGCTCCTGCATTCGCTGCCAGTTCGGCTACAGAGGCATAAAAAGTATCAACGGAAATAAGAAGTTCAGGGAAAAGTTTACGAATAGATTTTACTACAGGAATCAATCTTTTGGTTTCTTCTTCAGATGAAATAATAGTCGAATTCGGGCGGGTAGATTGTCCTCCAATATCAATAATATCAGCACCTTCATCCACCATCTTTTGAGTTTGATTCAGCCATTCCTGCTCGTGAAGATAGCTGCCTCCATCATAAAACGAATCAGGCGTTATATTTAATATCCCCATTATCTGCACTTCCGCATTACTGCTAAATATACGTGCCACTTTTTGAGAAAAAACTGTATCTTGCGCCTTCATTTTTACGGATTACTTAAAACACTCTACAAACAACAAACAACTAATAACTATCAACTAAAGTAAATGTCTATCAACAAAACTTCAAGCCAATACGATACTGCGATTTCGGAGTGCAAAGATATATTTTTAAAAAAGATGAAAGACTATGGAACTGCATGGCGCATTCTTCGCACAAGTTCCATCACTGATCAGTTATTTATCAAAGCCCAGCGCATCCGTAATATTGAAGATAAAGGAACACAAAAGGTGAACGAAGATATTACTTCGGAATACATCGGTATTGTTAACTATTCTATAATCGGTTTAATTCAGCTTGGTCTTAAAAATGATGAACGCATGGAGTTGCCAGCGGATGAAGTAAGCAAATTATTTGATAAATATGCCAAGGAAGCCAAGCATTTAATGGAGAATAAAAACCATGATTATGGTGAAGCCTGGCGCGATATGAGATTAAGTTCGCTTACGGATTTAATATTGATGAAACTATTACGTATAAAACAAATTGAAGATAATAAAGGTGAAACATTAATATCAGAAGGAGTGGATGCCAACTTTCATGATATGATAAATTATGCAGTGTTTGCCCTTATTAAAATTTCGGAATAATTTTTGTTAAGGCTACAAAACTTTTAACCTTATACTTTATAATTTTAAACAATACTAAAAAATGAAAATAATAACAGCAATCTTTCGCGTTTTTGTAGGATGTTTATTCATCTTTTCAGGTTTTATTAAAGCCAATGATACTTTAGGTTTTTCGTATAAATTAGTAGAGTACTTCGAGATATTTGCGAAGAGTTTTCACTTCTTCGAATACTTTATTCCTATCGCTACTCCGCTTGCAATGTTCCTTTGTATTTTCGAAATAGCACTTGGTTTTGCATTGTTAATGGGTGCACGAACCAAACTAACTTTATGGTTATTATTAATATTGATAATTCTTTTCACCTTCCTTACTTTCTATTCTGCATACTTTGATAAAGTACGCGAATGCGGTTGTTTTGGCGACTTCTGGCATCTTACTCCATGGATGTCGTTCACTAAAGATTTGATTTTACTGGTTTCCGTTATAATATTGTTTATCGGCAAACAATATATAAAACCGTTGTTCGGACATAAAGTTGAAAACGCTTTACTTGTTTTCTTTTGTGGTATTTCAACAGCTTTCCCGATATATACATACAATTATCTTCCTGTGTTCGACTTCCGTTCATATGCAATAGGCAAGAATATTCCAGCACAAACAAAGGGTGTGCCTGATGAAGTGAAATTCTATTATGAGTTAAAAGATAAGAAAACAGGAGAAACTAAAGAGTTTGATGGCTGGCCAAAAGATTGGGATCAGACGTATGATTACGTGACCAGCAGACAGGTGGTAACTAAAAAAGGTATTGACCCGAAAATTAAAGATTTCTCAATAACAAAGGCTGAAGGTGGTGATTATACACAGGATATTATCGAAAATCCTGATTATAATTTCCTGTTGATTTGTTATGATTTGGATAAAACAAATAAGGATGTCTTCGGAAAAATAAACGATTTCGCTGCCTTGTGCAAACAGGACAATATAACTTTTGCATTGCTTACATCTTCCACTAAAGAGACTATTGAAAAGTTTAAAAACGAGACAGGAACAAAAGTTGACTTCTACAATACTGACGGCACTGTTTTAAAAACCATGATACGTTCCAACCCCGGATTAAT
>CAIRRW010000356.1 GCA_903881065.1 uncultured Bacteroidota bacterium | reverse complement strand
CATCAATTGCATGTAAACGGAATGGAATTTACGCATCATGATGTAATAAAGAGTGAGAAATTGAGAGAAACGTTTAGAACACGAGTTGTAAAACTGCGGAAGTACATTGGTAGAAAAAACTATATAATATTATATCATAACAGATATCATCCAAATAATAATTTTGAAAGGCTTATCACTGATTTACTAGAATTGAAGGCATTATATTCAAAAGGAAATAGGAATGCGGAAGTTGTACTATATACTCAAGAACTTGTTAATAGAGATAGCGAACGGGTGGTTAACTATAAAAAGTATAAAAACATACATTGGTTTAATTTTAAAACGTTAAAATTATGGGAAGGCGAAGAAGATGACATTCTTTGGGCGAGATGTGATGATGATCTTATAGGAAAGATGATTGTAAAGATGAAGTCATTATAAAATATGTAAAAGAGTCTTATTTGTATTTGCAATTGCAGCTATCATCTTCGACTGCTAAATCAATAGTAGTAAGCACTCTCGAAATGCTATCTTCATCATCAATTACTATTCTTAAATTCTTACCTTTAATTGTAGAACCTTCTACAGCATATATGGAATAAGGCTTGTGATGCACATCTGACTTTCCATAATTTACTTTTCCTCTGCCTGGCAAAGCTCCATTACCTAATATTTCTCTTATTTCAGTTTCAGTAATATTTCTGCATTTCATGCGGCAGGATGCGTGTTTTGTATATCCTAATTTCTGCCAGCCGAGTTTCTCCATTTTTGCAGAGTTAGGCATTTGGCATCCTTTGCCCTTATACACCATACTTACAATAAGCATCCCGATTAAAAAACCGAACCCGTATAATCTGAATCTCCTGTATAAATCTGAATTCTTACTTTCTATAGCCATTATTTTTTAATATTAAGTAAAATTTACCAATTATTAAGTACCTTTTCATAATACTTGGTACTTAATAATTGTTTTACCATGCTGCCATCAGCAGATTAATATCTTTATAAGGAAGTTTGAACATCTCTCCTAAATCCTGACTAGTGAGTGTGCCATTGTATAGATAAATCCCATTACGAACGCCAGCATCTCTACGCAACATATTTTCCACACCGCCCTGTTCTCCAATGTTTAATAATATAGGAGCGAAAATAGTACTCAAAGCGTATGATGCAGTACGAGATACACGAGATGCAATATTTGGCACACAATAGTGTATCACGCCATGTTTACGGAACACAGGCTTTGTATGATTAGTAACTTCTGATGTTTCGAAACAGCCTCCCTGATCAATACTTACATCAATGATTACAGAGCCTGTTTTCATTTCACTTACCATTTCTTCGGTAACAACGCAAGGTGTACGCCCATGTTGACCTCGGATTGCTCCTATTACTACATCAGCAGATTTTAAATGTTTTGAAAGCACACGAGGTTGAATAACGGAAGTAAATACACGTGTTCCTATAGCTGTTTGCAAACGCCTCAACCGATAAATTGAATTGTCGAATACCTTTACTGATGCACCTAATCCGAGTGCAGCACGGGTGGCAAATTCACCAACTGTACCGGCACCTAATATTATAACATCAGTAGGTGAAATACCGGAGATGCCTCCAAGTATGGCTCCCTGCCCATTATTTACGTTGCTCAAATATTCAGCCGCAATCAATATGGATGTTCCTCCTGCTATCTCGCCCATCGAACGGATTACAGTATATATTCCATCCTCTCCTTTTATCCAGTCGAAAGCAATGGCAGTAATACGCTTTGCTATTAATTGTTTCAGGAAATTTTCCGGCTGAATGGTGAGTTGCAAAGCCGAAATCAATGTTTGGCGTTGTTGCATCATCGCAATTTCCTCGGGAGAAGGCGGAGCTACTTTCAATATTATATCAGCTTTATAAGCTTCTTCGGCACTATATACGATTTGCGCTCCTGCTTCACTATAATCATTATCTTGGAAGTTTGCCATCTGCCCGGCATTGGTTTCCACTACTACATGGTGCCCATTATTTACAAGCAATGCAACAGCATCCGGCACTAATGCCACTCTGTTTTCCTGAAAGGATAATTCTCGGGGGATTCCAATATATAACTTACCTTTTTTTCTACCAACTTCTAACATTTCCTCCTGCGGCATCAGCGCAGTTTTGGTAAGTTCAGCCATTATTTGTTTCGACGTTTTCATTGAAATTGGATAAGTAAAAGAATTAACAAATTTAGCAATTCCAAGGGGATTAATTTGTTTATTGTTCGATAGTTATTAAAACTTACTTGTTCATTAGTTTTGTGATTATAAAAACCTTCAATCGTGCGGAAAAAAGCTTTCTGATATTTCTCCATCTTAATCGTAGCATTTGCCAAGGCATTTTCACCCTTCTTTGGAACAAAAATCCGATCAACTTTGAATAACCTTTCAAATCAACTTTTACTTTTTAATATTCAAAAAGACTTAAAAATATTTTCCCCGCTTAAAACGCCTCTAATGGATAATTAATTATTTTACATTGTTCGAGCACCCCTTTTTATGCTAGGAGTAACACAGTTTATTTTAGAAGGAGCACAGTTTACTATAAACTGTGTTCAGTGTATGCCAAAAAGCACTACAGTGAACCTTTTCTTTGTGTATTTTTGCGTTTTCAAAAAATATAACTGTGGCCAAACATACTCTTGAGGTTTCGTATGATTATGACTTTTTGCTGATTGGGATTTCTTCTCATGAAAAGGATTACCGAATTTGCTGGGCGCTGAATAAGAAGCTGGGCCTAGATTTGAGGAAAACAGATTCGCTGGAAATAAAAGGTAAAAAGCATTCAACTCCCTCCTTTTTTTCGTTTTTTGTGTTTGATAAGGAGGAGGATTTTTTGGAATATTCGGTGATTGCTAATTTCAGTGAGAATAAATCGATGGACTTGAAAACCCATTCGTTGTTTGGAGCAGAAGATGACAGTGAGCATCATTCGGAGAACGAATTGTTGATTCCGGAACAGAAACAGATGAATTATTTTTTGGTGATAAGGGGTGAAGTAGATGATGTAAGAGCGGATGAATTGATAAAAGATATAAGAGAAATAGATGTGGTGCTTACAGCGATGAGAATTGACCCTACACAACTAAAATCGAAACAGAATTTAATATTTTAAAAAAATGAAAAGAACAAAGATTGTTGCAACACTTGGCCCTGCGTCAACAGATATAGGAGTTATAGAACAATTGATTAATGCAGGGGTGAATGTTTGCAGAATAAATTTCAGTCATGGGTCGTATGAAAATGTGGTGACACAGATAAAAAATGTGCGTGCAATAAATCATAGGCTGCATTTGCATGTGGCTATACTAGCAGATTTGCAGGGTCCTAAACTGAGAATAGGTGTGGTGGAAAATAATGGAGTAGAATTGATTGTTGGCAAAGAAATTATAATTACAACCAAGGAGTGTGTTGGCACCGCTGAGCGTGTATATATTACGTATCCTCAGTTTCCGAAGGATGTGAAAGTGGGTGAAAATATATTGATTGATGATGGAAAACTTTTGTTGAAAGTAATTGAAACGAATGGTGAGGATGAAGTGAAATCAGTGGTCGTGTATGGCGGAACTCTTTCTTCAAAGAAAGGTGTTAACCTTCCAAATACAAAAGTTTCGTTGCCTTGCCTTACAGAAAAAGATTTAAAGGATTTGGATTTTGCGTTGGAACATAATGTTGAATGGATTGGATTATCCTTTGTTCGTTCGGTTACAGACATTGTGGAT
>CAIRRW010000355.1 GCA_903881065.1 uncultured Bacteroidota bacterium | reverse complement strand
TAGCTAATGAGTTGTTTGCATTCTCTCGTAAAAATCTTGCTCCATATAAAATGCCTCGTATTATTGAGTTTGTTTCAGAACTACCTAAAACAATTAGTGGTAAAATAAGAAGAGTGGAGTTGCGTGCAAATGAAGCTCAGCGAAAAGCAAAGAGGGAAACATCGGAGAATGAGTATTTCTATGTACAATAATAAATGACAGAAACATCAAGAGTCCTTGCAACAAAGGAAACTGTAGAAGTGATTAATCAACTAAAAGAAAAGTTTGGTGAACTCATGTTTCATCAGAGTGGAGGATGTTGTGACGGCTCGCAGCCAATGTGTTTCGAAAAAGGAGATTTTAAAATTGGCAATAGTGATGTCTGCCTTGGTACCATTGAAGGATGTGATTTCTGGATGAACAAAGACCAGTTTGAATATTGGCAATTTACACAGCTTACCATTGATATTACTAAAGGCAGGGGTTCCAGTTTTTCGCTGGAGATACCAATGGGACTAAGGTTTATTACACAATCGAGGTTGTTTACTGAAGAAGAATTAAAACATCTTACACCTCTCAGTTTTATAGAAGATTAAACTGATCTATCCGAATCGTTTAATTGCTGATACTGTTTAGGAGTAATGCCTTCGTGATGTTTAAATGCACGAATAAAATAGTTACAGTCGTCAAATCCTACTTCAAAAGAAACGTTTTTTACATAGATATGTTTGTCCTTCAATAACTGTTTGGCAAACTTTATTCTTTCCAATACAATAAATTCAACAGGACTTATTCCTAATTCTCTTTTGAACAATCTATAAAGGGAAGCAGTGCTTAATCCTACAGATTCAGCAATAGTATTCAGCATTAATTTCTCCGAAATATTTTTGCGAATAAAAGCAACTAGCTGAGCAAGGATAACATTGGTATGTTCCAACTTTTCTTCATCCACATCTTTAAATGTCTGGCATTGAGAAATACGTATTAGTAATTCCTGCAATGTCAAGTCGGCAAGTACATCCTTTGTAATGGAAGTACTCTGACAAATACTAATGAGTTTATTTATGGTAATGGCAAGTTCAGCATTATTATAAAAGAAAAAATTTCGTTCATCCAGTTTCCAATAATTCCCGGTTCCTTCTTTAGGATACTTTTCATTAAGAAAATCAAGCGTGTCCATTATCTTTTTATTATCGATTGCCAATGCCAAACATTGAGTAGGATTATTAAGGTCTGCTTCAGGGAAATCAATTTTCATTTCAACGTTCGCAGGCACTATGACTGATTCACCGGGGAAATAATCAAAGCCATCTTTATCGAACAAGTGCATTACCTTTTTGCCTTTCAACATACTGGTAACAACCAAGTCATTAAATTTTAATGACACAAGTTCTGATTTTTGATACGTTTCGAACAGATTGAGTTCGCAATTATTCAGATTATATATTGTTCGGTTTTCAACTAACGTTTTTAACGAATACTCTTTAGTTAAAGCAGGAGAAATAGGAATTATTTTGTTTTTAGCCATTCAATTTAATGAGTATTTCTAATTTTAATATGTAAAGATAACGATAAACAATTGTAAATAAAAATCAAACTACTAGACTCGATTATCATCACCAAGAGCTGATAATAATACTAACTCAATTTTTTTGAAAAAAGGTAATCAAACATTAATCAAAATAAATTGTAATTTAGTAAAGAATTAAAAATAATTATGAAGCCGACAAACATAGAAGAATACATACAAAGCTTTCCTGCTGAAGTTCAAAAATTATTAAACCAGGTACGCACAACAATTAATAAAGCAGCCCCCGAAGGGCTGGAAATAATAAGTTATGGAATGCCAGCAATTAAATGTAATGGCCTGTTAGTTTGGTATGCTGCACATAAAAGCCATATAGGTTTTTACCCAAAAGCTTCGGGCATTGAAAGATTTAAAGATGACCTTAAAGCATATACATTTGCAAAAGGTTCTATTAAGTTCCCTTATAATAAGCCTTTGCCGCTGACATTAATTACTAAAATTGTTAAGTACAGAGTATCTGAAAATATGAATAAAGTTGTGAAAAAGAAAAAGGGTGCTATGTAACTTTTCTAAATTTAAATAATAGGTATTAAGGATATTTAATACTTTTATAGAACTTATTTAATTATACCAAATGAAAATTAAACTTTTAATATTATTTATAATTGCATCCTTCCAGTTGTTTGCCCAAAAATTAAAATATGAAAAACCTGATTATAAAAAAATTGAAAAGGAGATAAGTGATAAGAATTCAAACTCCTATTATCCTTTATTGATATATCGATATAATAAGTCGGACACAACATTAACCAAAAAAGAATTCGAGTTACTTTATTATGGTTCATTTTTCCAAGACTCCTTTTCCGCTTATTCTCATTCCGATTTCAGCGATTCATTACGACCTTTGCTTTCAAAAGAGTCATTAGTACCGGAAGACTATGATAAAATAATACGTTTTGAGAAAGTAGTATTGAATAAGTTCCCATTTAATCTGCGAGATTTAAATACACTTGCATATGCTTATGACAAAAAAGGAATGCAGGATTCTGTTCAATATATTAATTTCAAGTTAGATAATATACTAAATACAATACTTAATTCTGGTGATGGAGAAAGTACAAAAACAGGCTGGCATGTAATCACAGTTGGTGATGAATATTCTTTATTAAATTTTCTGGGATATGAATTTGACGGTCAACAATCCTTGATTGAGAGATGTGATTATCTTGCTATTAAAAAAAATAAAAATAAAATAAATGGCTGCTATTTTGATGTTACAAAAATCCTTGAATCAGAGGAGAAATTATTTGGTGGCAAATAATCCTTATTTTAATTTTCAGAATTTTTATTGATGAAGTATAAAAAATGAAAAAAAGTAAAAAGTTGTTTATAATACTTACTCTTTTTATTGCATCCTGCGCTCCATCTCGTTTTGTAAAACCTTTGGGTAAAAAACAACAAGCAGCCAGTCTTTCTATTGGAGGTCCTTTAGTACAAATAGAAAATTATACGATTCCAATTCCTTTTCTTGCTGCAAATTATGGCTACGGCATCGACAGTACTTTAACAGGGTTTGCAGGATTAAATGTTACTTCTGCTTTATTTGGTGACGTCCAGATCGAACTGGGAATTACAAAACAATTATTTAAACAGCATACTTATCTTCCAGCCATAAGCATTACTC
>CAIRRW010000354.1 GCA_903881065.1 uncultured Bacteroidota bacterium | reverse complement strand
GCACTATTGAGAATACTTACAGGCTTGCTTTGTATTTTTTCAATTCAATTATTTGTTAAATCTTCCGGTTCATTAATTAGTGCAAATAATAAAAATAGTTTCTTAATTCTATCTTTCTTCCTTTGGTTTTTGCCTGTTTTAAATGTTCGGTTTTCATCTGAAACTCTTTCGGGAATTACTTTTTTACTGGCAATTGCTTTACTGCAATTCGAGAAAATAAATAACAAGAAATATAGTTATTTAATTATTGGGGCACTTCTTGGGTTAAGCTTTCTGTGCAGGTTTCAATCTGTAATCTTAACAATAGGATTAATTGGCTGGCTAGTATTTATTGATAAAGTTTCATTTAAAAAAGTAACACAGTTATTTGCTGGAATAGTTGTTATATTAATAATTGGAGTATTAATTGATTGTTGGTTTTATCAAAAGTTTGTACTCACATTTTATAATTACTGGCATGTTTTTGCTTCAATTGAAGATGCAGCATCAAGTTTCGGAACACTGCCATGGTATTATTATATTTGGTATTTAATAAAGTTCCCATTTTTCCCGATAGGCATTTTAATTCTTGTTTCGCTTCTAGTTTTAATAATGAAATCACCAAAGAATGTTATTGTTTGGACAGTTATTCCATTCATAATTATTCATTCGTTAATACACCACAAGGAAGAACGATTCTTATTCCCGATTATAAATTTTATCCCAATTGTTTTAATTCTTGCATATCAACAAATAGAAACAATATTTGTAAACAGGAAGTTATATTATTTAAAATTAATAATACTAATGCCTCTTGTACTACTTAATATTGTTGGATTATACGCAATGAGTACGAAAGCTGCAGGAGTAGGAAGAATGGATATCACAAGTTATATCCATAATAATTATAAAGACGATCAGGTAAATTTAATTTCATGCCAATGGAGTTCTCCTTATAATCCTTGGCAAAGTTTACCAACTAAATTTTATCAGGAAAAGAATGTTAATGATGTACAGATAAAATCACTTTGCACCTTATCCGATTCAATTCTTGATGCTTCCAAAGTAAATTTACTAGTGTTGAGGAAAGCCGAGTTGACTAATCCCGAATGTGCCGAAGCGTTAAATAAAATGCGCTGTGTAAAGCTTCGGCAAAGTGTTCCTGAATGGATGGAAACCGCTAATAACTATTATTCAGGCATTGATAAAGATGATATTCTGATTTTGTATTTGATAGAAAAGAAATAAATCTTTCTTATTAATCAATAATAAAAGGTTTTGTAATAACACCATCTGCAGAAATTATTCTTACAAAATAATAACCCTTTGAAGTAATTGCCAGTTCCTGATTTTGCATACCTGCATCGAAATTTCTTCTTTCATTCTTCGATATCATTCTTCCAGTTATGTCATAAATTTCAAAGGAAACATCTGTTGCCTTTTTTAAATTTAATCGCACTGTAATGTTTTCAGTTGATGGATTCGGGAAAATAGTTACTGAGGAAATGGTTTTATTCACCTCAATATTTGTAGTTGTTGTATTCCTTTCAATCAACCATATTGTAGCGTCAACAAGCAGCTTTTGGTGAGAGCTATCAGAGATTGTAGGATCTGTATAGCCATTATATAAAACATCGTTAGGATCGCCGGTACCGTCATCTGGTGGTGAGCTATCACCGAGTGCAACTATCTTACCTGTTCCGAAAAGAGCACGAGCAAAAAGAGCACCCGTTGTTCCTGTGTTTGAATAACCTGTATTAAAAATCAACCCGGTAACTGATGTGTTTGCTGTACGATCCAAAGTCATGGAAGTACCATTGGAATATTTTATTTTGGTAACGTTTCCTTTAGGTCCATGAAGACAAGTATCGTTCGGAATGTTCGCTAAATTTGTATATGTTCCAGAAAAGTCAAGTGAATCGAACTTTATTCCAAATGGATTTACCTTCACGGTATTGTTCGCAAACACATCATTCCAGATATGCGGGGAATCCCAACCATCATTGTTTCTGTCGCTTCCAACATGATCGCTGATAATAAATAAGCCTCCACCATTTTTTACAAAATTAATTATTGCATTTCGCTGGCGTAAAGTAAAACGAATATTTGGTTCGACTATTATTAATACTTTATAATTACTTAAATCCTGCGCATGGCTTGTATTTCCATAAGTTATGCTATCAGCATTTGGCAATGTCTCCACTTCATAACCCTTTTTTACCAAATCAATTCCCCAACTACTTAAGGATCCTTCCCAGAAAGTTTCAGCAGTAGAAGCGGTAATTCCACTTTGTGCCGGAGTCGGATATCGTGCCGGATTTGATTCATTGCCTTGTCCGGTAACCATTACACCGCTACTATTGGGTCCTAGATTATGGGTATCTGCATCTATTACCCAATCTGCATTAGCAGCGGTTTCTGCTTTAGTCGCATCAAAAAGGATTTTAACGGTTTGTGATTGACTGATTACGGAAATTAATAAGGAGAAAATAAAAAGCAGCTTTTCCATTAATTATTAGTTTTTCTTTTGTTAATTTATTGTTATCGACAAAAGTACCTAATATTAATAATGCCTATTGGTGAGTGTTCGCCAATTATTGTAAAAAACGATAATCCTCTATTATAAAAGGATTAAAATGGTAAGAATTGGATTTCTAATTATTAATAGTATTCCTGAGTCTACTCTTTAACCATTCAATAGCTTTGTCCTTATCTTTAAAAAGTTTAGTAGCCCCTTTTGGTTTATTGAATCGCAAATAAAAATTAGCCATTAACTGGGTTGCAATATTCAAATCACTTACTAGTGCTGTGGCTATTCTATTAGGGGGATTATATTGTGCCATAAATGTCCTTGTTTCAGGTGGAGCAGAGGAGTTTAGTGTAATGTCAACACATACAGCATATTCATCATTTCCAACAAGCTTATCTTGTTCTATGTATTGCTCCTTCATTGACTCAATTGTTATTTCTACGTCTTCTTTAAGGGTAATGAAAACTATATTGTCAATATATTCTATATATGAATTTGAGGTTTCTCCTTTCTGTGATATTGTATTTGTCATAAGTAAATTTGTTTATTTAAAAAGACATATTAATTGAGTCTTTCTAATAAACTAATTTTGAACTAATTTGTTAAAATAAATTTATAATTTT
>CAIRRW010000353.1 GCA_903881065.1 uncultured Bacteroidota bacterium | reverse complement strand
AATTTTAACGGAGGTGTTTTTCTGTTCATTGGAAAAAGTAATCATTGTTTGGGAAGTAAAAGGATTTGGAGAAATGGAAACATTATTACTATTATATATCTCTATTAATCCTACATTATTATTTATAGTAAGTATTGCCACATTTGAAGTATCAGGGCAACCGCCACTAACAATACAACGATAACCATAATTATTTTGCGCTAATGTAACATTACTTATTTTTAATGTATCGTTAGTTACGCCCGAAAACTGACCGAAATTAGAAAGGTTTGTAAAACCAGTCCCCGAATTTTGCTGCCATTGATAAGTTGCCGAAGTATTAGTTGAAGTAACATAAAACTGTGCAGTTGTATTTATATTAATAGTTTGATTTGTTGGTTGCCCGGTTATTGAATTTGAACAAGTTTGATATAATGCTATTATTTCTTGTTGAGTTAGAACACGATTCCAAATACCAATGTCATCAATTTTGCCATTAAATTGGTTTACTAAATTATTACCTCCAATATTAAAATTAATACCTGCATTGGTATTTAATGTAACCGTAGGAGCAGCTAATAAAAAGGTAGTTGTTAATAAGGTTCCATCTAAATAAACTTTTGGAGCTGTCACATTGTTACCATAACTGGCAGTATAAACGACTATATAATTATGCCAATTACCAAAAGTATTTGGAGAATAGTATATATCTGATGTATTTATCGCAATACCAACTCTATTTTGATAAATTGAAGGATTGAACATTTGCCCACTTGCAAGTGTACCATAATTACACAAATCTTTTAGGTCGGTGGTATTATCAACAATGTATTGGTTAAACCATAAAGAAATAGTTCTATCACTTTGCCCATTAATACCAGAATAATTTGTTGTTATATTTTCTAAGGATGTTCCGTTAGGAACAAAACTATAAGCACTATTTGCATTGCCAAATCTATCTGTTGTCAATGTTGCTCCATTAACAGTTCCATTATACCCATTCCCACTAAGGTCATTGGCATTACCGCTAAAAGAATACCAAGCCGCCAAGCCACTTGTAGGCACATAAGTCGGCACTTGTGCCATTGCTGTAATACTGCAAAAGGCAATAAACATAAAGAGTAATTGTTTTTTCATTTTTGTTTTGGTTTTAATTGTTAGAAAATAAAAAACGCATTATGCAAATGCAAAAAGCGTTTTAGTAATGTATTATAAAAGTGTATAGCGTTTTACTCTCTCTACAGTGGCGCAGGTTTCAGAGGGTATGGTATTTTGTAATTCTATTTTCAAGAGAAGTTGTTTTTTAAATGTGGTGTAAATGTAGGTAAAATTAATTAAAGGGTTTATTTAATTTTACTTTTAGAAGGGTCTTGGCGTGTATCAAAAATATTCAAAATCATAATTGTTTGCTTTTCTACCTTATACACAACTTTGTAATGCCTTACAATAATCCGTCTATATTCAGGGTTTATTTCATCAATTTGATATTGCTTTATAAAGCGAAATGTTCTAACTTTTTCTAAAATATCTTTTCTTATTCGCTCGGCACTCTGTTCAGATAAAACAAAATAATAATAAAAAATACGTTATAAACTTTGAGCGGCATCTGTACTCCAAAGAATAGCTATTTCCTTGTTTTCCACTTTGCCGATTTATTTTCAAGCTCTTCGTGCGTAATAAAATTACCAGCTTTAATTTGTTTTTCGGCAGCCAACAAATTTTTATTGTATTGTTCCTTTGTCAGTGGTTTTCCGGCAATAGTGTAAGCTACAATTATTTCTTTTTCTAAAATATGGTTTATCTTTTT
>CAIRRW010000352.1 GCA_903881065.1 uncultured Bacteroidota bacterium | reverse complement strand
TATGCGGAGAATTTTTGGCAGCGCAGGCCTTACCTCTTGGTAAAAAAACTCGATTAAATAATTAAGGGCGTTGGTAATGCAAGTGAACACGACCTTTTAAAGCAAAGTGCATTGCCCCGATTTGAAAAAAGAAAATGAAAACACAACTTAACATATTTGGTACTGAAAAAATATCTGTTGCTGAGTCAATAAAATTGACTATTGAAAGTATACAGGAATACGGGTCAAGACATGAGCATTGGGCAATAGCTTGGAGTTGGGGAAAAGATAGCACAGCATTGGTAACGTTAGTTGTTCAATTGATTAATACCGGACAAATTACTCCTCCAAAATCTTTGACTGTACTATGCTCTGATACAAGATTAGAGTTTACTCCTCTTTGGTTGAACGCTAAATTAATTATTGAAAAATTGAAAGAACGTGGTGTAGAAGTACGTGTAGTGATGGCTGATATTGATGACAGATTTCTTGTTTATATTTTAGGTCGCGGTGTTCCTCCTCCATCCAATACATTTAGATGGTGTACTCCTAAAATTAAAGTGGAGCCAATGGAAAGAGCATTGGAAGAATTGATAAAAGAAAAAAGCGGAAAGATTTTAATGCTTACAGGAGTTCGCATTGGTGAAAGCGCTGTCCGCGACCAGCGCATAAATGTAAGCTGTAGTAAAGATGGTGGAGAATGTGGACAAGGATGGTACCAGGTTGGCTTGCAAAATGATTTGTGTAGCACATTGGCTCCATTGCTACATTGGAGGGTGTGCAATGTATGGGATTGGCTTAGAATATTCGCGCCTAATAAAAAGTGGGGAGGCTGGCCAACTGATATGTTAGCTGAAGCTTATGGAGGTGATGAAGCTGAAGAGATAAATGCAAGAACCGGATGTATTTGTTGCCCGATTGTACAAAAAGATAAAGCACTGGATGCTATTATACTTCTTCCTGAATGGTCATATCTATCACCATTGAAAGGCTTACGTGATATTTATAGAGAGATGAGGAAACCTCAATATAGATTGAGGCAGCCTGGTGGGAAAACAAAAGTTGATGGAAAGCTTGCAAAAAATCAACAGCGCATGGGGCCGTTGACTTTAGAAGCTAGATTATTATTCCTGCAAAGAATTATAAGAATTCAGAATGATATTAATCATCATGCGATATTACTTAATAAACCTTTGATTGATATTTTAAATACAGAGGAAGTAAATCGTATTACTGAATTAATAATAGAAAAAAGATTTCCAAATGGATGGACAGGCGAAGAGCCTGTTGCTGATATACCACATGATAAATATTATTCTGATGGAAGTAGTATGGAAACTTTATTTAAAGAGAATTTATAAAAAATATTTATGGCGAAGATAACAGAAGACTGTGTAAGAGATATTGACATTAAATCACCAGTAGAAGATGTGATTGGTGAAATTGTGGATTTGAAAAAAAGTGGCGCAAGCTTGATTGGGACTTGCCCGAAATGTAATACTGCCAAAAAGCTTTCTGTAAATAAAGCAACCGGTGTATGGAAGTGCTGGGTGTGTGATAAGGGTGGAAATAACAGCATTTCGTTTTTGATGTGGCTTAAAAATATAAAATATTTGGATGCATTAAAACAATTAGCTGACCGTGCCAATGTTGAAATTGAATATGATGTAAATGATACTGCAGCAAAAACTACCGGCAATGAAAATATATTGAAAGCTGTGCAGAATACCAAGGCAAATAAAAAAGAAAAGGCGAAAAAGAAAAGCAGCTTCAGGGATGAACAATTACGTGCAAGCGGGCTTACTGTGGATGATGTAACGGATTTGGTTAATACTGAAGATAATAATACTAAAGTGGAGATTGCCAGGTATGAGCAGGGAACGATTAATGAACGTTATGAAGTAGATCCTTCGGGTGATGATATGATACTGCATTATGTAGGGCTTGACGGCAAACGCATGACGTATTATTATGAGAAACGAAGGAAGGATTTTCCTTTTATACGTGTGCGTTATGCTCATCCTGAATTACACCTGGACAGAAACGGTAAGCCTATCAAATATAAATCGCCGTATGGAAGTGATACTAAAATATGGATTAATAAAACGCTTCGTAACAGGTATCAACAGGGATTAGTTATAAAAACATTACATTTTCCGGAAGGTGAAAAGAAAGCTGATAAGCTTACCAAACATGGGCTTATAAGTGCCGGATTGATGGGTATACATAATATTGCGAATGAAAATAAATTGCCTTATGAAATAGAATTGATTATTAAAAAATGTGCCCTGGAGAATGTTGTATTTTTTGTGGATAGTGATTTTAATGATATGAGCAATAACCCGGACACTTCCATTACTCAACGTCCGTATAGCTTTGTGAGAGCAATAAGCAATTTCAGGAAATATTTTTATGCATTAAATAATTCCGGAATTAACCTGAATATATTTTTTGCATATGTACACCCGGACATGAAGGAAAAGGGACCGGATGATTTTATAACTAATAAGCTGGAGGGTAAGGAACAGGAGTTTAAGGAAGATTTGGAAAGTGCTATGATTGCTGCTGATGGTAAAGGCAAGCATGGTTATGTAAGGTGTTTTAATATTACGAATGATAACGAATTCGATATTAAACGTAAATATTTTCATTGGGAAAGTAATCAATCGTTTGTTGATTATCATAAGGATAAACTAAAGGATAGGGCTTTATTTAAGATAGGGCGTGACTTCCACAAGTTTGCAAGTAAAGATGATGCGAAACGATTTGGTGTGGATGAAGGTGCTTTGATACTGGCACAGCCGCTATCCTCTACTGAAGAATTTTGGGTGGAGAAAGAAACTAAGACTGGAACCAATGTGTATTTTAAATATGTGGAAGCCCGTGAGTTTATGGAAAACAACAGGTTTGGCAGGTATGCAATGGATGAAGACGGTGAATTTAATTTTGTTCACATTGATGAAAATAATATTGTGCGTGTAGTAAAACCAAATCAGATAAAGGATTTTGTTTTGGAATATGTGAGTAAAACGCTTGAAAGAAGAGATGTGCAGGAGATGCTGGAAAAAGGCGGAAGAATGTATTTTAGTGATAACCTGAAT
>CAIRRW010000351.1 GCA_903881065.1 uncultured Bacteroidota bacterium | reverse complement strand
TTTAAGACTTATCAACTCTTAATGTTTTTAAAAGAAGGGCAGTATGTCTACCCTTCTTTGAGTTGCACCCTATTTGAGACTTAGGGCTTATCAACTCTTAATTTCTAAAAATGGGGGCAGTGAAAGACCCCCATTTGACGTTGTATCTATACGTTTGGTGTATAGTGTGAGAGCAACAACGTTTTACTTGTAATTAGCTGCTTTGCTTTTTATTATTTTGCCGTCAATTATGTATTTTTTCATTGAATAGCTATAAGTAAGAAACATAACAACATCAGTATTAATAACAGGTGAAGTGCCAAAAATATTATACTTTTGATTCCATTTACCAACCTCGTTTCCAACCTCACAAAGTTTTTTTGCAATCTCAAAAAACTCAATTTCTTTTTTTGATTCTGCATAATAATAATACTGTTCCAATACTGCATCTACATTAGATTGCATCAAAATAACAGTATTGTTTTTGTCAACTTCATAGTATTTGTAAATCGGAATCCACCCCCTGTTTTGTCTCAGGTAATCTACAAGTTCGCCACACGCATCAACAAAAGCACCAGTATTTTGTGGAAGTTCAACCATGTTGCCTAACATCTTTTTATTAACCTTTATACTGCCAACAACGTTAGAAGTATCTTTGGTTAACCATTGTTTTAAAAACTCTTCCCCTCTTTCTAAAGAAGGCAAATCTTTTGTTTTAAGTGTACCTATTTCAAATTTCATAAACTCTTGGTTTATTTTATTTAAAATTTCCAATCCACCTTCCAGCACCTCTGTTACCTCCTCTATGGATGCATCATTTTTACTCATTAACTGTTTTTCACTTTTCATTTTTCTTTTATTGATTTAATTGTTATTACTACTTACACTACTTTTATTATTATTCATTCGATAAAGCAATTTCACTGCCTTGTATTGCTCTTAATAAAGTCTCTTCCATCATTCTTTTTATTTCGCCTGCACCTTCCTCTAAATTTGTTGATTTGACTTCAAAATGTTCCACTAATTTTCCAATGTTTACAGTTACATTTCTTACACTTTTTCCACCTGTTGTTATTTCCTCCATTGCAGTATCAGCAGCAGAATCTTTAGTTGTCTTTTTGTCAGTATTGCCACCTACCGCTTTAGGAATAGTATCAACAATATGGTTTTTATTTCCACTATTTTGTTCCTTGTATGATTTAACATATTGGTCGCTAAAGGCTTTTAAATACCACATTTCCTCATTATTATATCTTCCACCATGTGCTTTTAGTGCCATTCCATAATTCCGATTCACCGCTTCTAATGCCCTGAAATTGGCAAGTCTCCGAAGGTTCACATCTTCGGATATTTCCTTCTTTGTATCTTTCCAATGAAACAACTTAATAATACTCTCCATATCTGATTTAATTATGTCAGTAAATCCGCCGATTGCTGGTAATAGGGCTGTTCCTATTGATGTTTCTATGCTCTTCCATTCATCCTTAATATTTTCCCAAGTTCGCCCAACACTGCCACTTGCCTCAAATGCTTTATTCATTGCTCCTGCTGAATGAGCTACCGCATCCTCTGCCAATTTCAATCCTTTAATATCGCCTGTTAGCAAATCAATAGCCGTTCTGGCTCTTGGGTCGTCAAGGTGCATAAGATTATAAAAATTAGCCTTCCCCTCATCTGTCAAATTCTCTGTTTTCTTTTTCAGTTCACCAAAGAACTCGTTCATATCCTTTTTACTTCCATCAGTATTAAACATAGATACACCTCCTTTCTCTTTCAGTGCTACAGCACTTTTTCCAAAAGCATTCCAAACCTGTTTCATCTTTCCGCTTGCCTCTTGAACATCAAATCCTTTCCCCATAAGAAAGCCCAACACTCCTCCCGCTTCTTTATAGCTTACACCTACAGCATGTGCATCAGCAATTAAGTGTGGCATCTCAGCAGCTATCGCACCTATATCCCCGCCTCCTATTTTGCGTATAGCAAAAAATTCATCCATTACTGCTTTTGCTGTTACCGTTTTGTCTGCAATTGAACTCATTACTTTAGCTGTTGAATCTCCCAAAGCATTCAAATCAGTAAACCCTGCCTGCGCTCCCATTGTTGATACTTCAAGTATGTCAAGGCTCTTATTTACATTGTGCGTTTGTTTTTCTATCAATTCAAAAGCTGCTGGTATTTTATCAAAGTTGCCTCCACTATGAGAACCTATTTCCTGTAACCTGTCCGAAAGTTTACCTAATGTTTCCTCTCCTAATTGCGCCGTTCCATTTATTTTAGCCATTCCATCTTCCCACTCCAACGCCTTTTCACCTGCTTTAAACAAACCTATACCTACAGCAGCTATTGCCCCCCCTGCCAACATTGCTGGACTGGTTAACATTTCCATTGCCTTACTTAGTCCCGGTATCTCATTCGCCATCTCACCAGTGGCATGGTGAAATGCTTCCTCCACCGAATGTATTTTATGCTGCACACCCTGAAAACTCTTCTCAATCTTATGACCAGCACCTTCTAAGGCACTTAACCCATTACTTACTCCGTCTTTTAGATAAAGCTCCCATGTACTTCTTTTCACATCTGCCATTTTACTATTTGTTAATTGTCATTATTACTACTATTATTTTTAATTCAACCTTCTTAAAATGGCTGTTGTAATTGTTCTTTACTCTTTGCAACCGGACCAAGCTCTACATGCCTTCTATATCCATTGGGGCTGTAATCAATTTCAACACTGTCAATAAAATAACTGCCATTCATTTCAGGTATATTGTCATTTTGATAAACTGCAACATCGCCATGTTTTGAAATTGGCAAACCGAATGTTATTAACTTCCCTCTCATTCCGTCATATTTGAAAGAATTAAGTATTGCTACAGCCTGTTGTTTTACTTGTTCAAATGTTAAATTTTTGGCTGTATGATATGAATGTATTTCTCCATCCGAATCGCCAAGATAAACTATAACAGCTGTATTGTTATCATGGATACTTACCGCTTTCACTCTTATATTAGTATCTTCTTTTTTTATTTGTGTTAATCCCTTTTGTTTTAAAAAAGAAGGTATGTTTTTTTGCTGGTTATATT
>CAIRRW010000350.1 GCA_903881065.1 uncultured Bacteroidota bacterium | reverse complement strand
TTTGAGGGTTGTGCAACAGCTACTTATGTTATCAGCTGGCATTCGTTTCTGTCGTGTTAATATACTTTAATTCCATATTTCAATAGCTTCTTCGGTAAATGGTCGTCAAGATTAGAAAGGTCGCTGTCATTAAGTTCAATTAATTTAAAGTCGTATTTCTTGTATATCTCAATTTTAACTTTCTTTCTTTCTGCATATTTCGGGTCGTTTTCCATTCCCCAAAATTCAATGTAAACATTTTCGGATGGAATGAAGAAGTCAGAATATAATTCTTCTTCAATAGGTAATTTCCTTTCGTATGCGTGTGCTAATTTATAATCGTATAATGCGTTGTCAATAATAACCTCTGCCCTTGAACGAACCATATGTCCGTCTTTAGTTCTTAATGTTGCGGGAAACTTTTCTCTAAAGTTGTCGTTGGTAGTTTTAGGTATTTCTTTTTCTGTATGAGTGTTCGGCTGTTCTATAACATTAACCTGATTAAAAACAGATGTTAGATTTTTGTTTTGTAATATGCTGTCCGCCCACTTTACATAAGTGTTGCCTTTTGTATCGTCTTCAAACTGTCTGCCACCGACTGTCTTTCCAAGTTTAGTAACTGCCCAACCTGAAATTGTTTTTTCAATCCAACCAAGTTCTGAAAAGATTAAATTCATTCGTTGATTTGAAACTTGGAAGTGTGTTCCAATTGCAGTTGAGTTAATAAGTTTTGGTTTTCCATTTGCTTGTTCGTTGTCAAATGAAAGATTTTCTTGCCACACAACGAATTCTCCAAACTTTGGATTAGTTCGTGTTTGTCCACCTTTCTGTTTACCAAGTTCGGTTAAAACCCACTTGTCGTTTTTCCTTTCTAACCAACCAAGTGTTTTTAATTTGTCAAACAGTTCACTTGGCTTTATGTCAAGTTCGTTTGCAAGTGCTGTTGTTGAAATATATTCCATATTGTTTTATTTGTTCGGTTCGGTTCGTGTTTGTTACGCTCGGTCTTATGCTTGCTGATAACATTTATTATGCGCTACTCATCGTCACTTTATAGCGCAAAGCCTTAAAAGTAATTAGGATTTGCGCTATTAATCCTTTTTACTAGTAGCGCAAAGTTATAAAAGTTTGTCAAGGCGACTATTTTAATTTCCCTCCCAAAAACAACCTTTTTTCCACCTCCAACCCTCTGAAACCCTATTAAAACCTCAAAAAGCCGTTTTGGTGTTAATTATAGTTCATTTAAAGTGAAATAGTATTCTACTAAAACCAATGGAATGTTTTTTACTTCTAAATGAAGCACATTTGACTTTAGTGGAATCGAATTTAAAGTTAACTAAACATTTTTTGACTTTAATGGAGTGACATTTAAAACTAAATGCCTTGTATTTGACTTTAATGGTCGCTCCATTGAAACTAAATGAACGACATTTGACTTTAATTGAATGACATTTAAAACTAAATGCCGCGCATTTGACTTTAATAGTCACTCCATTAAAACTAAATGAACAGCATTTGACTTTAAAAACGGATTTTGGGGTATTCCGGGAAATTAAAGCCGAAATATCGAAAAAAAGACACCCTCTCAAGACATCAATAGAATTAACAAAAACTCAACTAAATATTATTTTTGTGAAATCGGTAGTTGTTTAACCAATAAATGACAAGCTTTATTACAAACAAAAAGATTTCAAAATACTAACACATAGTTTTTAATTCTACTTTTGTGAAAATTTTAACTGAAACATCTTGAAAAAGGTTCTAATTATTGATGATGAAGAAAAGCTGAGAACACTCCTGACTAAAATTATCAGTTTGGAAGGGTTTGAAGTAGTGCAGGCTGGTGATTGTAAATCCGGACTAAAAAAGCTAGAACACAACGAAATTGATGTGGTGCTTTGTGATGTTAAACTTCCGGACGGAAATGGTGTAGAACTTACCAAACAGATAAAAACAAGTTACCCTATAGTTGAAATAATATTACTTACGGCATACGGCAACATACCTGATGGGGTGCAAGCTATAAAGAATGGTGCGTTCGATTATATTATAAAAGGAGACGATAATAATAATATAATTCCGTTGCTTAACCGTGCAATAGAAAAAGTACAGCTGACAAAACGGGTGCAGCAGTTGGAAAAACAACTAGGAAACAAACATTCCTTTGAAAGTATAATCGGCAAATCAAAATTTATCCAACAGGCAATAGAACTTGCAAAAAAAGTTTCACCTACCGATACTACTGTATTACTTACCGGCGAAACAGGCACAGGCAAAGAGGTTTTTGCACAGGCAATACATCAGGCAAGCTGCAGAAACACTAAACCATTTGTAGCAATCAACTGTTCTGCTTTCAGCAAGGAATTATTGGAAAGTGAAATGTTCGGCCACAAAGCAGGCGCTTTTACCAACGCTGTTGGTGATAAAAAGGGTTTGTTTGAAGAAGCGAATTCTGGTACTATATTTCTGGATGAAGTAGGTGAGATGAGTTTGGAATTGCAGGCAAAATTATTGCGAGTGATAGAAACGGGGGAGTTTATTAAAGTGGGCGAAAGCAAACCCACCAAAGTAAATGTTCGAATCATTTCAGCTACCAACCGTGATTTGGAAAAGGAAATTGAAAACGGATTGTTTCGAAAAGATTTGTTTTATCGTCTATCCGTTTTTCAAATTAAGCTTCCTGCATTACGCGAACGGGAAATGGATATTGAAGCACTTGCAAATCATTTTACCAAATCTTTTGCTGCTAAAACTAATAAAAAGGTAAAACCGCTTTCTTCCGAATTTATAGATGTGCTGAGACAACATGCTTTTCCGGGTAATATCCGTGAATTAAAAAACATTATTGAACGTAGTGTAATTCTTTCTGATACTGATGAATTATTTATTGACTCGTTGCCTGGCGAATTACTTGTTGCTCAAATTGTTTCAAAAGATAAAAAACAATTCTCCGCTTTTAGTCTGGAAAGTGCAGAAAAGATTCACATACAGAAAGTACTAAACTATACTAACGGAAACAAAGCACAGGCGGCAAAACTTCTGGAGATTGGTGTTACTACTCTTTACCGAAAACTGGATGAATATGGTATTTAAAAAATAAATAA
>CAIRRW010000349.1 GCA_903881065.1 uncultured Bacteroidota bacterium | reverse complement strand
GTTGAATCCGAACATAAAGTCCTTGTAAATACAAACAGAAATTGGTCTAATAATTTAAATCTTATTAAGCTGTTAAATCCAACATCTAAAGTAATTTGTACCGTGCGTGATATACCATCTATTTTAAGCTCCTTTGAACGTCTTTTTCTTTCGAATCCGCTACAAAAGAGTCTATTTTACCCCGTTTCGATGAGCAAAACGGTACATGAACGTTGTGATAGCTTAATGTCTAAAACTGGGCCTGTTGGTTGTTCTTTTCAAAATCTTACCGAATGTTTAGCGAATCCACTTGCAGCTCAAATGTGTTATCTTTTGGAATATGAAGATTTAACCAAAAACCCAGAGCAATCAATACGTGATATCTATAAGTTCTTAGGATTAGATTACTACCAACATGATTTTGATAATGTAGAGAATAGGCATGATGAGTTTGATGCTGCTCTTGGTTGCAAAGATTTACACTACGTAAAACGAAAAGTTGAATGGCAAGACCCAGTAAATTACTTACCACCAGATATTATTCAAAAGTATAGCAATATGGAAGTTTGGCGAGCTAAATAAATGTATATCTTTAAAGGGGATTATACATGGCACATTTGCCCGAAAATGAATTCTATGGAGGCGAACGGCGCCAAATAAATATAGATGCTCGTATTGCAGTTCTTGAAGAAAGAAGTAAAAACTACGATAAAGAATTAATTACCATTCATGATCATCTAAATAAGCATATTGAAACTGAAGAGCGTATCTTAAGTGAAATTAATAGTTCAATAAAAAAGATAAGTGAAACTATTGAAGAGAAGATAGATGCTGCAATTAATCCTGTTAAAGCCGAAATTCAACCTTTAACAGAAATGTGGACAAAGACAAAAGGTGTATTTTGGGTAATTAGTGGAGTAGTTGGAACATTAGTACTTATATTTCGTGATACCATAGCGCATATGTTTCACTAAATATATGTATGAACTATCAAAAAATTTATGATTCACTTATACTTAAAGCGAAACTTCGGAACACAGTATTGGTTAATGGGGAATCTCATCACATTATACCTAGATCTCTTAATGGATCAGATGCTGGCGATAACCTCGTTAATCTTACTATCAGCGAACATTTTCTAGCACATGCCTTATTAGCACAGATACATAAACATACTGATCCAAATCAAATATTTGCACTTAAAGCATTCTTTGAATTAAAAGGATCAAAGGCTCGTGATATATGGCGCAAAACACATAGATTAGCTAGATGGCAAAGACAAAGAATGTCAATACAAGAAAACTTATTGAGACAAAAGCTACGCAAAGACTACTTAAGCTGGATTAAACTTAAATGAGTTTCAAAAACACTCCTAAGTGTTGATGTGCCTATAATCCCAAATTTACTTGTCATTTATAAGGGGTTATGGGCATTTCTTTTTTGAGACTCAAAAACACCGATAATTACACTTATTTTCACAAAACTCATAAATAAATGTATAAAGAGGAGAACATAACATGCAAAAACAATTCAAGGTACTATCAAAAGCTGAACAAGATGCACTCTTTGCTGAAAACTTTAGTGATTGGTGTGCATATTTTCGACACAAAACGAATCTTGGGAATGGATGGACAATAGATGAATGTTTGCAAGAAGACATGTGGCTCGCTTTAACGAAACCAGCACGCAGTGAACCAGATCCAATATATCAAAAAATAATGTCGGCTATGGGACGGACTGCATTGTGAAAGGAAAAGCAACTTTTGAGACATCGGAATTTTTTATCACGGTTAGGCCAAAGTTTCCTCATCCAGATATGACTTATCACCAGCACTTTATGCTTGTAAATATTGAGGATTTGGTGGAAATGAGTTATAAAATAGAGGATCTGGCAAAAGAATCGGCTTCAGATGTTTTAAAGAAACTGTAACCAAAAAGGTTGCAAGATCATTAAAGTATGTTATAATGATTACTGTAACTTGTATAAATAAATGTGTAAGCAGCTTTACTAAGCAATAACATCGATACAAACAACATCGAAAAAGTCCAAAACAATTCAACCGCGCCCCGTGCGCT